>NZ_JAQISV010000065.1:0-21073 GCF_048569675.1 Geodermatophilus sp. CPCC 206100 | reverse complement strand
GTCGTCGCGCAGACCCTGGCGCGGCCGCCGCACCTCACCGTCCGCCGCGCCGAGTGACCACCCGGGCGCGGCGGACGCCGGCCTGGTCGCGCCGGCGCCTCAGCGGGTCGCGCGGTAGGCGCTGAACCGGCCGAACGGCCGGCGCTCGTCGGACCAGGTCGTGGCCACGTCGACGAACCCCGCCGCGCGCAGCAGGGCGGGGACGTCGGCGACGGCGGAGTCGTGGATCGGACTGCGTCGGTGCCCGTGCGCGTGCCCGTGCCCGTGCTCGGCGGCGTCGGGCGCGTCGGCGTCCAGCAGGTGCAGCGAGCCGCCCGGGCGCAGGACCCGGACCACCTCGGGCATCGCGGCCTCCTGCTCCCCGGCCGGGAGGTGGTGGAGCATGAACGAGGACAGGACGACGTCGACGCTGCCGTCCGGATAGGGCAGCGCGTCGGCGTGCCCCCGATCCAGCTGCACGGGCAGCCCGGCCCGGCGGGCCTTGCGCGCGGCGCGGGCGAGGGCGTCGAGGTCGGGGTCCAGCCCGACCGCCGCCACCCCGGGCTCCCGACGCTTGGCCCCCAGCAGCAGGTTGCCGGTGCCGCAGCCGATCTCGAGCACCCGCTGGCCCGGCTGCAGCGCCGCCTGCTCGAGCAGGCGCCGGTGCACCCGGCTGACGCCGACCAGCCGGGTGAGCGGGTCGTAGAGCGGCAGCAGCCACCGGTGCCCCATCCCGGGCAGGAAGGGGCGCTGCTCGCCGGTCACCTCGGTGGAGGTGGGCAGGGTGCTCATCGCGGGCGTCTCCTGGGGTCGGGCCCCTGTGCCGTGCTGGGACCATCTTCCGTCGGTTGCCGACTACCCTCCCCGCTGAGATGGGCGGCGACCATGGCGGGATCTCGGCCGTGCCGGGACGATCTTCCGGCCCGCGGCCGGGCGGGCTGCCCACCGGTCGGCTGGTCGACGGTGCGCCGGTCTTCGGCTATCCCCGGGTGCCCGGCCGGCCCCCGGTCGCGGTCGACCGGTTCGAGGGCGGCGCGCACGCGGTGGTCGACGCCGGGCCGGGCGGCGCCCACGCGCACGACTTCATCGTGCTCAGCCACGTCGAGCGGGGGTCCGGCCGGCTGCGCCTCGACGGGCGCTGGCAGCAGCTGTCGGCGGGTGACCTCGTGGTCGTCGCACCCGGCGAGGTGGTGGCGCCCGAGTGGTCGTCCGACGCCGATGAGGTGGTGCTCTGGTCGGCCTACTTCCCGCCCGACGCCGTCGAGCGGCGCAACCCCGGGACCCTGGGCTCGTGGCGGGCGCACCCCCTGCTGTTCCCGTTCGTGGGTCGCCGCGCCGGGGGAGTGCAGCGGCTGTCCGTGCCGGAGGCGGAGCGGCCGGTCTGGGCGCGTCGCTTCGCCGACCTCGACCGGGAACTGCGGGAGCCCCGGGACGGTGCGGCCGAGGCCGCACTGGCGCACCTCACCCTGCTGCTGGTCGAGCTGGCCCGGCTGGCGACCGACGTCCCCGGCCACCTGCGGCTGCGCGACGAACCGCTGCTGGCCGCCGTCTTCGACGTCATCGAGCGGCGCTTCGCCGAGCCGATCTCGCTGCGGGAGGTGGCGGCCGAGGTGGGCCTGACGGCCGGGCACCTCACCACGGTGGTCGGCCGGCGCACCGGGCGGACCGTGCAGCAGTGGATCACCGAGCGGCGGCTGGCCGAGGCCCGCCGCCTGCTCGGGGAGACCGACCTGACCGTGCAGGCGGTCGCCGGGCGAGTGGGGTACGCCGACGCCGGCTACCTGACCCGGCGCTTCCGCGCCGCGCACGGCGTTCCGCCGCAGGAGTGGCGTGCCGCCGGCCGCGCCCGGGCCCGGCAGACGCCGGCCTAGCGACCCGGGCCGCCGGGCGGCACCACACCTGAGCGCCAGGCGATCGCCACCAGCTGGGCGCGGTCGCGGGCGGCCAGCTTGCTGAGCAGCCGGCCGACGTGGGTGCGCGCGGTCGCGGGGCTCATGTGCAGGCGGGCGGCGATCTCGTCGTTGGACAGGCCCTCGCCGACGACGGCGAGCACCTCGCGCTCGCGGTCGGTGAGCGGGCCCAGCGCGCCGTCGTCGGCCGCCTCCGGAGGCGCCGCGGAGAGGGCGGCGGCGAGCACGCTGCGGGTGACCGCGGGGTCGAGGACGGCCTCCCCGGCGGCCGCCGACCGGACGGCGCGGCGCAGCTCGTCGGGCTCGGCGTCCTTGAGCAGGAACCCGGCGGCGCCGGCGCGCAGCGCCCCGAACACCAGCTCGTCGTCGTCGAAGGTGGTCAGCGCGACGACGGCCACCGACTCCAGCGCGGGGTCGGCGGTGATGCCGCGGGTGGCCGCCAGCCCGTCGACGCCGGGCATCCGCAGGTCCATGAGCACGACGTCCACCGGCACGGCCCGCAGCCGGGCGAGGGCAGCCCGCCCGTCCCCGGCCTCGCCGACCACCTGGAGGTCCTCGGCCCGGTCGAGCACCGCGCGGATGCCGGCCCGGACCAGCGGCTGGTCGTCGACCACGAGCACCCGGATCACACCGCGGCCCCGCTGCGCTCGACGGCCACCGGGAGGACGGCGTTGACGCCGAAACCGCCGTCCGGCCCGTTGCCGGCGTCCAGCCGCCCGCCGAGCAGCGCGACCCGCTCCCGCATGCCGAGCAGCCCGTGGCCGCCGGCGGTGCCGGTGCTGCCCCGCCCGTCGTCGGTCACGGTGACGGTGACGTCGTGCTCGCCGTGCCGCACCGTGACGGCGGCCGAGGTCGCCCCGGCGTGCCGCAGGACGTTGGTCAGCGCCTCCTGCACCACCCGGTGCGCGGTGGCCTCGACCGCGGCCGGCAGCGGGCGGGCCTCGCCCTCGACGGTGAGCCGCACCTCGACCCCGGTGGCGGCGGTCGCGCTCACCAGGTCGGGGACGTCGGCCAGCCCGCTGACCCGCGCGCTCGGCTGACCGGGCGCGGGCTCCCGCAGCAGCCCGACGGTGCCGCGGAGGTCGGCGAGGACGTCCCGGCTGACCGCGCGGATCGTCTCCAGGGCCCGGCGCGCGGCGGGCGGGTCGTCGTCCAGGGCCTCGGCGGCGACGGCGGCGTGCAGGGTCACCACCGCGACGGCGTGCCCGAGCAGGTCGTGGACGTCGCGGGCGATCCGCATGCGCTCGTCGGCGAGCCGGCGGCCGGCCTCGGCCTCCCGCTCCTCGGCAGCCCGGGCCAGCCGCTCGGCGGTCTCGGCCTGCCAGCCGCGCCGGGAGCGGACGGCGTCGCCGAGGGCGAGCACGGCGGCGAGCAGGGCCAGGGACAGCGCGCCGTCGTACCCGAGGACCAGGCCGGCCCGCTCGCCCTCCGAGGGGCTGAGCAGCCGGAAGAGCAGGGACAGGGCCAGGAAGCCGCCGCCCAGCGCGGCGCCCACCCACAGGCGGCCGGCGGCGGCGACGGTGAACAGGGCCGGCGCCAGCGGGAGGACCAGGCCGATCGCCGGGTACCCGGTGACGTAGTAGCCGAGCAGGAGTGCGCTGCTCACCAGGAGCGTCGCGACGGGAGCACGCCGGGCGGCCAGCATCGGCAGCCCGACGGCGGCCGCGAACGCGACGGCCAGCGCGTCGGCGGGCCGGGCCTCGGGCTCCAGGTGCGCGGCCAGCGCGGCCCACGCCGAGAGGACCGAGCCCAGGGTCAGGGCGACGTCGAGGCGCCCGGGACGCCAGCTCATGCGGGGAGGCTAGGACGTCCGGGGCGGCCCTGGCGTCCGCGGAGCGACGTATCGGCCGGGCACCGGGTACGTCGAGGAGCGGACCGGGTCGGGTCCTGCGGCGGACGCGGCCGGCCCGGTCCCGTCCCTAGCGTCGGCGCGTCCCTCCTGCCGCACCCGTTGGAGCTCCCGTGCTCGATGCCCTCGCCCGCTCCTGCCTCCGCGCCCGCCGGCTGGTCGTCGTCGGCTGGCTGGTCGCCGTGGTGGCGCTCTCCGTGCTCGCCGGGGCGTTCACCGGCCCCACGACCGACGACTTCGCGCTGCCCGGCTCGGAGAGCCAGCGCGCGGCCGACCTGCTCACCGCCGCCGGCTTCGACGCCCGGTCGGGCACGCAGGCGCACGTGGTGCTGCACCGCGACGGCGGGCTGGACACGCCGGAGGTGCGGTCGGCCACCGGGGAGCTCGGGGCGCGGATCGCCGCCGGGCTGCCCGACGCCGAGGTCCTCGGGCCGTTCGAGCCGGGCGGCGAGCGGCAGGTGTCGCCCGACGGCCGCACCGCCTACCTGCAGGTCGACCTGCCGCAGCGCGAGCCCGCGGAGCTGGCCGAGGCGGGGGACGCGATCGCCGACCTGGCGGCCGCGACCGACGTGGACGGGCTGCGGATCGAGGTCGGGCTCGCGCAGGACGAGGGCGGGAGCGGCGGCGTCCCGGCCGAGCTGATCGGCGTCGCGGCGGCTGCGGTGATCCTGCTCGTGGCGTTCGGATCGCTGCTGGCGATGGCGCTGCCGCTGGTGGTGGGGATCGTCGGTGCGGCCTGCGGTGTCGCCGCGATCGGGCTGGCCGCGCACGCGGTCGACGTGCCGAGCTTCGCCGGGCCGGCGGCCGGGATGATCGCGATCGGCGTGGGGATCGACTACTCGCTGCTCGTGGTCACCCGCTACCGGGAGGCGCTGCACGCCGGCGTCCCGGTGGCCGACGCGGTGGTGCTCGCCCAGGGCACCGCCGGCCGGTCGGTCCTGTTCGCCGGCAGCACCGTCGTCATCGCCTCGCTCGGGCTGGTGTTCATGGGCATGGCGCTGATCACCGCCGTCGCCATCGGCATCGCCGTCTCCGTGCTGGTGACGATGCTCGCGGCGGTGACCCTGCTGCCGGCGGTGCTGGGGTTCGTCGGGGCGCGGATCGACCGGGTGCGGTTCGGCCGCCGGCGGGCCGGCGACGGGTCGGGAGCGGGTGCCGCGCGGTGGGCGCGGGCGGTGCAGCGCCGTCCGGGCGTGTGGGTGGTCGCCGCGCTGGGCGCGCTGGTGGTCCTCGCGCTGCCGGTGCTGGACCTGCGGCTGGGCTTCAGCGACGCCGGGACGCAACCGGAGTCGTCGAGTGCGCGCCAGGCCTACGACCTGCTGGCCGAGGGGTTCGGACCAGGCGGGAACGGTCCGCTGGTGGTCGTCGTCGACGCGCCCGAGGACGTCGCGGCGTCGGTCGCGGACCTCGTCGCGGCCGACCCCGGCGTCGCGTCGGTGAGCCCACCGGTGGTGGCCGAGGACGGCGGAACCGCGCTGCTGCAGGTGGTGCCGACCTCCGCGCCGCGCGACGCGGCGACCACCGACCTGGTGCACCGGCTGCGGGACACGCTGGCCGGGGTGGACGCCGAGGTGGCGGTCGGCGGGGCGCCGGCCGCGGCCGTGGACTTCGCCGACTACACCGCCGACCGGCTGCCGCTGTTCCTCGCCGTGGTGCTCGGGCTGTCGTTCGTGCTGCTGACCGTGGTGTTCCGCGGGCTGCTGGTGGCGCTCAAGGCGGTGGTGGTCAACCTGCTGTCGATCGGGGCGGCGTTCGGTGCGCTGGTGGCGGTGTTCCAGTGGGGCTGGGGCGCGTCACTGCTGGGTGTCGAGGGCGTCGCGCCGATCGAGGCCTGGGTGCCGATGATGCTGGTCGCCATCGTGTTCGGGTTGTCGATGGACTACGAGGTGTTCCTGCTCTCCCGGATCCGCGAGGAGTACGACCGCAGCGGGGACAACACCTCGGCCGTCGCGCTGGGCCTGACCCGGACGGCGCGGGTCATCACCGCCGCCGCCGCGATCATGGTGTGCGTCTTCGGCAGCTTCGTCCTGGGCTCGGCCCGGGAGCTGCAGCTGTTCGGGTTCGGGCTGGCCGTCGCGGTGGCGATCGACGCGACCCTGGTCCGGATGGTGCTCGTGCCGGCTGCGATGGAGCTGCTGGGCCGGGCGAACTGGTGGCTGCCGCGTCGCCTGGAGCGGGCGCTGCCGCGCCTGACCGTCGAGGCGCCGTCCGGGCCGCCGGAGCGGACGCCGGTGACCGCCGGCCGCTGATCCGGAGCCGGAGCCGGAGCATCTGTACCTGAGGAAGCTCGTGCTCTGCCCCCACCGGTGGGCAGAGCACGAGCTCCCGCGGCCACACCCGGTGACCCTCTAGGTGGCTTTGCGTAGCGCGGGTGACACCCGTCCGGGTGGCGCTGTCGTGGCGTCGTCCACAGACCGTCCGATCGGCACCCCGCGGACGGTTCCGTTCTCTTACAGTCCGTCGTCCGGACAGCGAAGACGACGGGGGTGCCGTGCCGGCTGCGACCAGTGCGCTGGAGGTCGTCGACGGCGAGGTGCGTGAGCTCATCCGCCGTCGGGGGCTGGACCCGTTCACCGACCCCGCGCCCGTGCGGCTGCTGGTCCGCGACGTGGTCGCCGACTACTCCGAGCGCTCCATCGCCTCCGCGCTGCCGCCGTTGGGCGACGCGGAGTCGGTGGTCCGCGACGTGCTGGACCGGGTGGCCGGGTTCGGGCCGTTGCAGCGCCACCTCGACGACCCCGAGGTGGAGGAGATCTGGGTCAACGAGCCGGGCCGGGTGTTCGTCGCGCGGCGCGGCCGCAGCGAGCTGACCACGACGATCCTCGGCGCGGGTGAGCTGGCCGACCTGGTCGAGCGGATGCTGCGCACGTCGGGACGGCGGATCGACATGTCGACGCCGTTCGTGGACGCGATGATGCCCGACGGGTCGCGGCTGCACGTGGTGATCCCGGACATCACGCGGCGGCACATGGCGGTCAACATCCGCAAGTTCGTGCTGCAGGCCCACTCGCTCGACGAGCTGGTCGCCCTGGGGACGCTGACCGCGCAGGCGGCCCGGTTCCTGGAGGCAGCGGTCGTCTCCGGCTTGAACATCCTCGTGGCCGGCGGCACGCAGGCGGGGAAGACCACGCTGCTCAACTGCCTGTGCGCGGCGATCCCGGCGCGCGAGCGGGTCGTCACCTGCGAGGAGGTGTTCGAGCTCCGCGTGCCACTGCCCGACGTCGTCGCGATGCAGACCCGCCAGCCGAACCTCGAGGGCGCTGGGGAGATCCCGCTGCGCCGGCTGGTGAAGGAGGCGCTGCGGATGCGGCCCTCCCGGATCGTGGTCGGCGAGGTGCGGCAGGAGGAGTGCCTGGACCTGCTGATCGCGCTCAACTCCGGCCTGCCGGGGATGTGCACGCTGCACGCGAACAGCGCGCGCGAGGCGGTCGGGAAGATGTGCACCCTGCCCCTGCTGGCCGGCGAGAACATCGGGCACGCCTTCGTCGTCCCCACGGTGGCGGCCAGCGTGGACCTGGTGGTGCACGTCGGCAGCGACCCCGACGGCCGGCGCCGGGTGCGGGAGGTCGTGGCCGTCCCCGGGCGGGCCGAGGACGGCGTCGTGGAGCTCGCCGACGTGTTCACCACCCGCGCCGGCCGGCTGGTGCGGGCCGACGGCTACCCGCCGCACCCCGAGCGGTTCGCCGCGCACGGCTTCGACCTGCCGGCCCTGTTGGGGCAGGCATGACCGGCGCCCTGCTCGGGCTGCTGTTCGGCGTCGGGCTGCTGCTGGTCTGGCGCAGCGGTCCGCGGGCGCCGCAGCGCCGCACCGGGCTGCGCGGCCCCTCCCGTCGGCAGCAGCAGCTCGCCGCGGCCGGCTTGACCGGCATCAACGCCGCGCAGTTGACGGCGCTGCAGGTCGGGTTGGGAGTGCTCGCGCTGGTCGTCGTCCTGCTCACCACGGGCACGGTGACCGTCAGCGTGGCGTTCGGCGTGTTCGGGTTCGCGCTGCCCGCCGTCCAGGTGCGCCGGCTCGCGGTCAGGCGGCGAGCCGACCTGCGCGAGGTGTGGCCCGAGGTGGTCGACAACCTGGCGTCGGCCGTCCGCGCCGGGCTGTCGCTGCCCGAGGCGCTGTCGGCGCTGGCGACCCGCGGACCCGAGCCGCTGCGCGCCCCGTTCGCCCGGTTCGCCGCCGAGTATCGCTCCAGCGGCCGCTTCGGCACCTGCCTGGACCGGTTGAAGGACGACCTCGCCGATCCGGTCGGCGACCGCATCGTGGAGACGCTGCGGGTCGCCCGGGAGGTCGGTGGCAGCGACCTCGGCCGGGTCCTGCGGACGCTGGCCGGCTTCCTCCGCGAGGACGCCCGGGCCCGCGCCGAGCTGGAGACCCGGCAGGGCTGGGTGGTGCAGGCCGCGCGGCTGGCGGTGGCCGCACCGTGGGTGGTCCTCCTGCTGCTGGCCACCCAGTCGGCGACGCTGGCCGCCTACGACTCACCCGTCGGCACCGCGCTGCTGCTCGGCGGCGCGGCGGTGTGCCTGGTCGCGTACCGGCTGATGCTGCGGATCGGGCGGCTGCCGCAGGACGTGCGGGTGTTGCAGTGAGCGAGCATCGCAGCGAGCGCCAGCGAGCGAGGAGCGCAGCGAACGGGCCGCAGGACGCGCGGGTGTTGCAGTGAGCGCGTCGTTGGCCGGGATGCTGCTGGGCCTGGCCGCGGCGGCCGGGGTGCTGCTGGTGGTCACGTTCGCGCCGCCGTTCCGGTCGGTGCGGCTGGTGGACCGGCTCGCGCCCTACGTGCACGACACCCCGCCGCCGTCCCGGCTGCTGGGGACGGCGACCGAGCCGGGCCTGCTCACCGCGGCCCGTCGGCTGTTCGGGCCGGTCGTGGCCGACGGCGCCCGGCTGGTCGACCGGGTCCTCGGCGGCCGGACGGCGGTGCGCCGCCGGCTCGACGCGCTGGGCGGGGAGTCGACGGTCGAGGACCTCCGGGTCGAGCAGGTCGTGTGGGGCGGGCTCGGACTGCTCGGGGCGGCGCTGCTCGCGGTGGTCGGCTCCCTCCTCGCCCGGGATCTCAACGTGCTGTCGGTGGGGCTGCTGTGCGTCGCCGGGCTGCTGGGCGGGGTGCTCGGCCGCGACTGGTGGCTCACCCAGCAGGTGCGCCGCCGGGAGGAGCTGCTGCTCGCCGAGTTCCCCGTGGTCGCCGAGCTGCTGGCGCTGGCCGTGACGGCGGGGGAGGGCCCGGCCGCCGCGATCGCGCGGGTGACCCGCCTGTCCGGGGGTGAGCTGGCCGCCGAGCTGGGCTCCGCGCTCGGCCGGGCCCGCGCCGGCGTTCCGCTGGTCGACGCGCTGCAGCAGCTCGCCGACCGCACCTCGCTCGACCCGCTGGCCCGCTTCGTCGACGGCCTGCTGGTGGCGATCGAGCGCGGCACCCCGCTGGCCGAGGTGCTGCGCGCGCAGGCCGCCGACGTGCGGGAGGCGGGCAAGCGGCGGCTGCTGGAGGCCGGCGGCCGCAAGGAGATCCAGATGATGGTCCCGGTGGTGTTCCTGGTGCTGCCGGTGACCGTTCTCTTCGCCCTGTTCCCGGGGTTGATCAGCATCGTCTCGCTGGCGCGATGAGCGCGGCGGACCGAGAGGAAGGACGCCGCGTGCGCGGGTTCACGGTTGTGGTGGTGGCGGCGCTGGCCGCCCTGGCGGACCGGCTGAGGGGCGAGGACCCCGAGCGGGGTGACGTCCCCGGCTGGGTGATGATCACGGTGATGACGGCGGCCCTGGTGCTCGCCATCCTCATCCCGTTCCGGGAGGCGATCGTCGCCGCGGTGACCAACGCGCTGTCCTCCGTCACGAGCGGTGGCTGAGGGAGGACCCCTCCGCCTCCCGGCCGCGGACGACGGTGAGCGCGGCGGTGCGGTCGTGGAGTTCGTCTTCGTCTCGGTGCTCGTCGTCGTGCTGCTGCTGGCGGTGCTGCAGGTCGCGGTCTACGTGCACGTCCGCAACGTGGTGACCGCCAGCGCCCAGCAGGGTGCCCGGTACGCGGCCAACGCCGACGTGCCCTCGTCGGCGGGCGCCGACCAGACAGTGGCGATCGTGGCCCGCGCGACGTCGGAGCGGACGGCGCAGGGGCTGGTGTGCACGTCGTCGCAGGAGACCGACGTCAGCGGGCTGCCGCTGGTGGTGGTGCGCTGCTCGGGCTCGGTGCCCACGCTGCTGGCCGGGTTGGGTGACCTGCTGCCGCTGGACGTGACCGGGCGGGCGGTCGAGGAGGCCGCGGCGTGAGGTGGCTGCGGGCGCGGCTGGGTCAGCTGCCGGGGGAGCGCGGGTCGGCGCTGGTGGAGTTCGTGTTCATCGCGATCGTGGTGTTCGTGCCGCTGGTGTACATCGTGGCCGGGTTCTCGGCGGTGCAGCGCGGGGTGTTCGCCTCGACGACGGCCGCGCGCGAGGCCGGCCGGGCGATGGGCACCGCGCCGGACCCGGCGACCGGTGCCGTGCGCGCTGCGGTGGCGGCGCGGCTGGCGGTGGAGGACCAGTCGGTGGACGCGACCGACGTCCGGCTGGGCTACGCGCCGGCCGGTGCCGGGTGCGAGGCGGCCGGCAGCTACGCGCCGACCCTGGCACCGGGGGAGGAGTTCTCCGTCTGCGTCACCGTCACGGTGCGGATCCCGCTGCTGCCGGAGTTCGTCGACGCCAACACCGCCACCGGCCAGTTCCTCGTCGAGCGCGACCGCTACGTCGACGGCTGAGGCCGGGGGTCAGGGACCCGCGACGTCGGCGGGAACGGCGTCGAGCGCCGGGGTCAGCCCATCGTCTTCTGGCCGTCGATCGACTCCCGCAGGATGTCGGCGTGGCCGGCGTGCTGGGCGGTCTCCGCGATGACGTGGAGGAACACCCGCCGGGCCGACCAGCGGGCGCCCTGCTCGAACCACGGTGCCTCCGGCAGCGCGTGCTCGGCGTCCAGGTCGGGCAGCGCCGCGACGAGCTCATCGGTGTGCCGCGCGACCGCCTCGTAGTCGGCCAGCACCCCGGCCAGCGTCTCCCCGGGCGCCAGGTGCCAGTGCCGGGTCGAGGCATCGGGGCCCCAGTTGCGGTGCATCGCCTCGGCCCCACCCTCGGCGAACCGCACCCATCCCGCCTCCGTGGCCGCCACGTGCTTGATCAGCCCGGCCAGGTTGAGCGCGCTGGCGGTCGGCCGGCTCAGCGCCTGCTCGTCGGTCAGGCCGCGGACGGTGTACCGCAGGAAGGCCCGGTGTCGCCGCAGTGACTCGATGAGGTCGGCCCGCTCGCGGGTGAGGGTGGTCGAAGCGGTCATGGGATCGCCTTCCGTCGTCCTCCGGTGGGGAGGTGCCGACGCTAGGGGCAGGACCTGCCGGATGGGACGGAAAGCGGTGCGGACGGTCGGCTTCTCCGGTGGCGCCGCCCGCGCGCCGGGCCTGCGGCGCCCGGCGAGGTGGGCCGCACCCGACCGGACGGCGGGGGTTGACCCCACCTGCAGGAGGGGGGATGGAACGGCGGTTTGCGGGGGTCTGCTCGATGGTTCGCGGACCGGGCGAGCGCCATTCTTTTCCCAGGCAAGAACACGGGAAACGACATTCCCGGGCCTGGAGCGAAGGAGAACCCCATGTTCGATCGCCACAACAACCGCTGGGACAACGACCACGGCCACCGGCACGACAACCACTGGGGCCACGACCGCCACGACAACCGGTGGGACCACGACCGGCACGACAACCACTGGGGCCACGACCGCCACGACAACCACCGCGAGTGCCACGACGACTACAACGACTACTCGGGCCACCACCACTACTGATCCGTGAGGCGGCGTGGCCCGGGCTCCCCCCGGGCCACGCCGTTCTCCCTCCCTCGACCAGCTCCAGCGCGCCCGTGGCGGGTTCCCGCCGCGGGCGCGCTGTGCTGTGCGGGGTCGGCACGAGGACCGGGCGGGGGCGGACCCCACCCGCGTCCGGGGTGTCCTCTCCGAGGGATCCGGGGGCTGGCTCGGTGTTCCGACAGCCGGCGGGAAGCCATTCTCGTATCAGCGCACGGAGAGCACGAAAACCGATTCCGGAGCCATCTCGGACCGGCGGGACCGCCTCGAGTTCCCGCACCCACCGACCCATCGGAGAACGACCATGACCATGACCCTGCCCATGACGACCACCGGCATCCGCGACGAGCTGGAGGTCGACTTCGCCCGCGCCGCCGCCGAACTGGCCGAGGCCCGCGCCCTGCAGGCGGGCAAGGACACGCCGGACCACCGCGCGGCCGTCGCCGAGTGCAGCGCCCAGCTGGACGCCGTCCTGGACATGTACCTGGACGCCGGCTTCCCCCGCTGACCCCCGGACCGGGGCGGTGCGGTCAGCCGCCGACGTTGAGCACGGCCAGCCGGCCCTGGTTGAGCAGGCTGACGTAGGCCCGGCTGCCGTCGGGCAGCACCGCGACCGACGTCGGCCCGTCCCCGAGCGGCAGCCGAGCGGTCTCCTCGAACGTCTCGCCGTTGATCACCGACACGGTGTCGTTCTCGACGCTGGCGACGTAGGCGTACCGGCCGTCGGCCGACCAGGTGATGTCCTGCGGGTTCCGCCCGACGTCGACGCGGTCGATGACCTGGTTGGTGCTGCTGTCGATGAACGTGACCGAGGCGGAGTCGTAGTTGACGTTGGCCACCAGCGGCCGGGTCGGGTGCACCGCCACGCTGTGCGGACTCGTCTCCACCGGGATCTCACCGGTCACCTGGAGTGTGGTGGGGTCCAGGACCGTGACCAGGTTGGACTCGTGGTTGGCCACGTACGCCCGGGATCCGTCGGGGGTGAACTCGATCCAGTGCGGGTTCCGTGGGACGTTGACCTCGTTGACCACAGTGTTGGTCGCCGTGTCGATCACCGAGATGCTGCCCGAGTCGTGGTTCGGCACGAACAGCCGTGACCCGTCGAGGGTCACCGCCCCCAGGTAGGGCCGCGTGGTCACCGGGATGGTGGTCACCTCCTTGTTGTTCGAGGTGTCGATGACGGTGACCGCGGCGATCGTGCGGGCGTCGTCGTAGACGCTGACGTAGAGCCGGGTCCCGTCCCGGTTGAAGACGAGGAACTGCGGGGGGCCCGCCGGGATCGGGATGTTCGCGGTGACGGCGTTGAGCGCGGTGTCGACCACGGTGACGAAGCCGGTGGCCCGCCGGGCGACGTAGAGCTGCTGTCCGTTGGGCGAGACGGCGACGAAGCCCGAGAGCTCCCCGACGTCGATGGGGGTCCCGACCGTCGGGATCGGCACGGCCGCCCGCGGTGCCGCGCTCGCCGGCGGAGCGGGGGCCGCGGATGCGGACGCGGACGGGGACGCCGCCGTCCCGCCACCGCCCGGGCCGGGGTCGTCGTCGTCCCGCAGGAGGACGATCGCGAGCCACACGCCCAGGGCCACGACCAGCAACGCCGCGGCACCGACCAGCAGCGGGCGGCGCCGGTTCGGCTGCTTCGGCATCGGCGGCGGCGGTGGCGATGCCATCGGCCGCTCGCCGGGAGCGTCCTCCGGCCATCCGTCCCGCGTTCCCCCGTTTCCGCCGGGTGGCGGGCCCGCGCGCCGGGGGTCCGCCCCGTTGCGGCGGGACCCCCCGCCGCCCGTCGACCGGTCGCCGCCGGCACCGTCGCCCGGCTGGACGGGGATGCCCATGCCGCCGGCGCCGGCGGGTCGCTCCGGAGCGGTCGCGACCGCTCCGTCCGCCCGGGGCTCGGCCAGCGACGTGCCGGTGCGAGCGGCCGGCTGGGCGACGGTGGCCGCGGCGGCAGCCGCAGCGGCCGCCCCACCGGCGGCGGTGCGCCGGTCGGCCCGCGACGTGCCCGCGCCGTGCGCCCGGCCGATCCGGCTGTGCGCCTGGGCCAGGGTGGCGGCGCCGAGTGCGACGGCGTGCTTGGGGTGGGTGTCGACCACCGTGGGACGGCCGATCTCGTCGGCGATCATGCGGGCGATGAGCGGGATCCGCGACGAGCCACCCACGAGCAGGACGGCCGAGAGCCGGTCCGGGGGCACCTCCGCCGTCCGCAGCGCCCGGCTCAGGGTGCCGATCGTCGACTCGACCGGCGCGCGGATCATGTCCTCGAACTCGGCTCGGGTGAGCGGCACGTCCAGGTGCCGGGTGGGCAAGAAGACCGGGATGGTCACCTCGGTGTCGAGGGAGAGCGCCTCCTTGGCCAGGACGCAGTCCTGGCGCAGCCGGGACAGCGCGACGACCGTCTTCGGGTCGCCGAGGTCCAGCTCGTTGAGCGCACCGCCCGACGCGTGGTTGACGAAGGACAGGATGGCCTCGTCGAAGTCGGTCCCGCCCAGCCGCTCGATGCCGTCCGGCGAGCCGAGGATCTCGATGCCGTCGGCGACGCGCTGGAGGACCGTCGCGTCGAAGGTTCCGCCGCCGAGGTCGTACACGGCGATGACCTCGCCCTCCTCGAGCTGGCGGGTCGCCGCGTAGTAGGCGGCCGCCGCCTCGGGCTCGGTGACGGTCAGGGCCGAGGACAGCCCGGCGAACCGCGGCACCTCCTCGAACAGCTCCCGCCGGAAGGGACCCCAGTTCGCCGGGTGGGTCAGCACCACGATCTCGGGCTCGCCGCGTTCGGCGCTGACCCGGGTGAGGACGTCCTGCAGGAGCGCGCCGAGCAGGTCGGTGACCGCGTACGAGGAGCCGCCCAGCAGGACCGGCGTCGGGTCACCCAGCCGGCGCTTGATCTCCGTCGCGACCCGATCCGGGTTGCTCACGACCCGGCGGGCGGCCGCGTCACCGGTGACCAGCGCGCCGTCGTCCCGGGCGAAGACCGCCGCGGGGATCACCGTCGACCGGTCCCCGAGAGCGAACATCTCGGTGTTGTTGTCGTGGCTGACCGCGGCTGCCACGAACGTGGTGCCCAGATCGACTCCGAGGTAGTACTCCACAGCGTCTCCCGGATGAGAGGCATACGGAAAGAGCTCGTGTCGCCGACGACCAAACACTGGCCGCATCGGCCTGGCAACGACCTGTGTCCCGGCCCCGTGCGGCGAACACCGGGCGGGGTGACAACCCCACCAGTGGGTAGGGAGTGCCCCCCTACCGCCCGGGCGCGGGGCCCACGACGATCCAGGGATGACGTCGACGCCTGCAGCCTCCGCGGGCGACGCTCCGGGCGCGGCCGGGCAGCCGGAGGCCGATCCCCCCGATCCGGTTCCCGTCTCCCTGCGGCCGCTGCCCTCCCGCGCCGAGCGGGAGCGATGGCAGCGCCGGCTGCGGCTGCAGCGCCAGCTGCACGACGGCGCCTCGCTGCGGATCTCCGCCCTCGTTCCGCAGCTGGGGGTGGTCCGCAACGAGGTGCCCGAGGCGTTGCCCGCCCTCCACGCCTCCATCGAGGGCCTGCAGGACCAACTGCACGCCGCGCTGCAGGAGCTGCGGGAGATCGCGCGGGCCATCTACCCCCCGCTGCTCGACGAGGCGGGGCTCGGGCCGGCGCTGCGCGAGTTCGCCGACCGCGCCGAGGTCCCGGTGCGCATCGACGTCGGCCCGGGGCGGTTCGGCTCGGCCACCGAGGGGGCGGCGTACTTCGCGGTCACCGACTGCCTCGCCGCGGTGCGCGCCGGAGGAGCACCGATCGAGGTGGTCGGCAGGCGCGAGGGCGACGTCCTCGTCCTGGTCCTGACCGGGGTGCCGCTGGGGCTGGCCGGCGGGGTCCTCGACCACGTCTGCGGCCTCGGCGGAGAGGTCACGCCGTCCGGCGCGGAGGAGAGAGGGACGATCGAGGTGAGGATCCCGTGCGCGTAGCCCTGGCCGAGGACGGCGCCCTGTTCCGCGAGGGCCTGCTCATGCTGCTGAAGGCCGCCGGCCACGAGGTCGTCGGCTGCACCGCGGACGGGGACGCGCTGGTCGACCTGCTGGCCGAGCAGCCGGCCGACGTGGCGATCCTCGACATCCGCATGCCGCCGGAGCCGGACGGCGGTCTGGTCACCGCCGAACGGCTGCGGGCCACCCACCCCGGCATGGGGCTGCTCTTCCTGTCCCACTACGCCGAGACCCACTACCTGATGCGGATCCTCGAGATCGGCACCGAGGCGGTCGGCTACCGGCTCAAGGAGAAGGTCGGCAGCGTCGACGTCCTCACCGACACCCTCGACCGGATCGCCGACGGCGAGATCGTCATCGAGCCGGTGCTGGCCAAGCGGCTGGTGGAGCGCCCGCGCGGGGACCGCAAGGAGGTCGTGGACGCCCTGTCCCCGCGGGAGCTCGACGTGCTGCGGCTGATGGCCGAGGGCCGCTCCAACAACGGCATCGCCGCGCAGCTGTTCGTCACCCCGAAGGCGGTCGAGAAGCACATCGCCAACATCTTCAGCAAGTTCGGCCTGCAGGACGACGGCTCCGAGCACCACCGCCGGGTGCTGGCCGTCCTCACCTACCTGCGCTCCCAGCGCGGGCAGCGGTGACCGCGCGGCTTGGCCGGGGCGGTCGGTCCCCCTAGCGTGTCGGCACGGGACCTGGCGGTTCCGCGAGCCGAGGGGACGGGGGTGGGGATGGCCCGCGCGACCGGGGCCGGTGCCGTGCGTGGACTGCTGGTCGCCGTCGCGGTGGCCGCGGTGCTGGTCGCCGTCGTCCAGGGCCTCGGGCGGGTCGTCGGGTCCGCGGTGCCGGCCGTGCTGCTGCCCGTCGCCGGAGCCGCGCTCGCCTCCGCCGGCCTGCACCTGGTCCTGCCCCGCCGGCGCCTGTCGCGTGCCGGTCGGGAGGCGTCGGACCGGTTCCCGGCCCTGGCCGAGGCGGCCCGGCGGATGCAGTCGGGCTCCCTGGAGCGGGCGCTGCCCGGCCTGGCCCAGGTGGTGGCCGACGGCACCGGGGCCGCGCAGGTGACGGTGTGGCTGTCGATCGGGGAACGCCTGGTCCAGGTCGCGCGGCACCCACCGGAACCGGACGCCGGGGAGGTGACCGTGCCGGACCTGGCCACGCTGCTCGCCCGCCCGGACACCGACCACGTCGTCCCGGTCCTCGACGGGGCGGCGCTGCGGGCGGTGGTGGCGATCCACAAGCCCGGTGCGGTCACCGCCGAGGACCGCCAGCTCATGCAGGACGTCGCCAACGGGGCGGGGCTGCTGCTGCGGGTGGTCGCGCTCAACGCCGAGCTCGCCGAGCGGGTGCGGCGCGCGGCCGACCTGGCCGAGGAGCTGCAGGCGTCCCGGCGCCGGCTGGCCTCCGCCCGTGACTCCGAGCGGCGGCGGCTGGTCGCCGAGCTCGCCTACGCCACGGGCGACCGGCTGGACGCGCTGCGGGCCGAGGTCGGCCTCGCCGCCGCCGGGCTGGCCGACCCCGATCCCGACCCCGCGCCGGTGACGCAGGCCTTGGCCCGCGCGCGGGTCCAGCTCGACGACCTGCTCGAGCGGTTCCGTGCCGTCGCCCGGGGCGTCTACCCCGCCGTCCTGCGCGACCACGGACCGGCCGCGGCGCTCGACGAGGTGATCTCCGACCTGCCCCGGCCGGTCCGGCTCAGCGGCGGGCTGGGGGAGCGGCTGCCCTGGGAGCTGGAGTCGGGCATCTACTACGTCGCCGCCTCCGCCGTCCGGGCACTGGCCGGCCGGCCGGGCGAGGGCGCGGTGCTCGTCCGGCTCGACCACGCCGACGGCCGGATCGTCGCGCACGTCGAGGACCCGGCCCCGCCCGTGCCGGCCGAGCGCCTGGCAGCCCTGCTGGCCGACGACGCCGACCGGCTCGCGGCGCTGGGCGGCGGGATGGACGTCGGGACCGCGGCGCCGGCCGGCGGGGACCCGGACGCCGCCGAGCCCCTCGTCGTCCGCGCCTGGCTGCCCGACCGGGTCGAGCCGGTCGTGGTGGACACCGCCGGGACGGAGGTCGCGGTCCGGTGAACCGGGGTCGCCCGGGAACGCCTGCGCTCCTGGCCGGTCTGCTCTCCTGGGCGCTGGTCACGGTCACGATCGGCGGCGCCTACCTGCTGGTGGAACTCGCGGCGGACCGTCTCGCCGGGCACGCCGTGGCGGCGGCCGCGGCCACCGCCGTGGCCGCGGTCCTCGCCCTGCCCGCGTACGGGGGAGCCCGGCGGATCACCGGCGGCCGGGCCGGGGAGGACCGCCCGGCCGGCTACCAGGTGCTCGCCCAGCTGGCGGCGCTGCCCCGGCCCCCGACCCGCGACGTCCCCGACCTCGCCCGTGTCGTGGAGGCCGTGGGGCTGGGGCTCGGGGCCGACGAGTGCTCCCTGACCGTCCGGCGGCCCGGGCTGCGCGACCGGGTGCACACCTGGACCCGACCCGGCGCCGAGCCCGGCGAGACGCGGTGGGAGGTCCCCGTCCGGCACGGCGCGGAGGACGTCGGCACGCTCGCCGTCGACCGCGTGACGGTCGCCGGGAGCACCGCCGAGCGCCGGCAGCTGCTCGAGGCGGTGGCCAGCAGCCTCGGGGTCGCGCTGCAGGCCACGCGGGCCGGCATCGAGCTGGAGCGGCAGCTGCGGGCGGCGCTGGCGCACGCCACGGACATCGCCGCCGCCCGCCGGCGCGCCGTCGCCGAGTCCGACGGTGAGCGCCGCCGGATCGAGCGCGACCTGCACGACGGCGCGCAGCACCACCTGGTGTCCCTGAGCCTCGGGCTCGGGCTGGTGGAGCACGAGCTCGCCACCGGCCGGCTCGAGCAGGCGCGCACCGGCCTGCACCAGATCACCGCACGGATCGCGACGGTGGAGGAGCTGCTGACCCGGACCAGCACCGGCGTCCGGTCACCGGTCCTCGCCGAGGCCGGTCTGGTCGCGGCCCTCGAGGAGGACCTCGGCGCCGACGATCCACCGGTCACCCTGGACGCCCCCCGGGGCCTGCGGTTCCCTCCCGAGGTCGACGCCGCCGTCTACTTCTGCTGCCTGGAGGCGGTGAACAACGCCCGCAAGCACGCGCCCGGCGCCGCGGTGTCGGTGCGGCTGTGGGTGGACCGGGACCGGCTGCGCTTCGCGGTGCGGGACGACGGTCCGGGCTGGGACCCCTCGGCCGGCGCGCCGTCCCAGGGCCGCGGCATGCGGAACCTGGCGGCCCGGGTCGCCGCGGTCGGCGGGCAGGTCGACGTCCGGTCCGCGCCCGGTGCCGGCACCACCGTCGAGGGCTCCGTGTCGCTGCCCGGACCCCCCGCCGCCGCCCCGCCGAGCGTGGAACCGGCGGCCCCGGGGCTGCTCGGCGACGTGCGGACCGCCGTGCGCACCGCCCAGGAGGTCCACTCCGGCACCGTCCTGGCCCGGCGGCTCGAGTCCCTCGCCCGGGCCCTCGACGAGCCGCTCCGCATCGTCGTGTCCGGTCCGCCCGGGGCGCCGGTGGCGGCCCTGGCCGAGGCGCTCGCCGCCACCGCACCGCCCGGGGTCCGCTACTCGCCCGCGGCCGCGCCCGAGGACCACCCGCGGGACCCCGCGCCCGACGCCGCCGTCCTGGTGTTCGGCGATGCCGGTCCGGGAGACGACGACCGTCCGGCGTGGCTGCCCGCGACCGCCCGCCCCGCCCACACGATCGGCGTGCAGCTGGGGGACGGACCCCCTCCGGCCGCGGCCCGCGCCTGCCAGACGGTGGTCGCGGTCCGGCCCGCCGGCCCGCCGGCCGGGGCCCTCCTGGACGACGACGGGCTGTCCCGGGTGCGGAACGCGGTCGACAGCCGGCTCGTCGCCCGCGCCGAGGCGCTCAAGGCGCGGACGGTGCTGTCGGCACTGGAGACGATCCTGCGCGGTGTGCCGTCCGGGCCGCTGGTCTACCAGCTGGAGGCGATCCGGTCGGGCGCCCACGAGCTGGTCGAGCTGGACCTCGTGGACGCCCTCTGCTCAGGGGAGATCCGCGTCCCCGACGACCAGCGCCGCATCGCGGAGCGGCTGCTCGGGGTCGACGGCGTGCCCGCGGCGGCCCGTCTGGGCTGCGGCCCGGACGCGCGCCCGGGCGAGCTCGCCGACGCCGCGGCGACGGAGCTGGCCCGCTGGCAGCGCGCCGCTGCGCACCCGACGTCGACGGCGGCGTCCCGACGCCTGGCCGAGTTCCTGGTGCGCACCTGCGAACGGCTGCTGTCCGCGGTGACGGCCCCGGGCGAGCCGTCGTCCGGGGGTTGTCCCCACCCGGGCGCGGGGGCCGGTCCCGACCGGTCGTAGGGGCTCCCCGGTCGCCACGGACGGAGGCGCCGGACGACGCTTCCCCGTGACGCCGCACCGGTGTCACCGCAGACGACGAGGACGAGGCGCGAGATGACCCCCACGCGGTCGGACCGTACGGACAACGGCGTGCCCGAGGTCGACGCCCGGGAGCTGCTGGACCTGTGCACCAAGGGCGCCACCGTGCACGGCCGGCAGGACCTGGTGCAGCGGCTGACCGTCGCGCGGCGGGCCCTGGGCACGGCCGGGCCGGGGCGGTTCTCCTTCGGCGCGACCCGGGACGCCGCCGCCGTCGCCCTGCACGCGTGCGACGCGCTCGAGCAGGACCTCCGGGCCCGCCGCGCGGAGCTGCTGGACCCGGCCCTGCCGGCCCGGGCGCGAGCGGAGTACCGCGACGCCCGCGCGCGCTGGGAGGCCTTCGAGACACCGGCCCAGGTGTGGCCGGCGGTCCTGGGGGAGGGCTTCGCCGCGCTGAGCGGCGACCTGGAGTTCGAGGCCCGCAGCGCGACCCGCGCCGTCCAGGCGGACGCCGACTCGAGCATCGAGGCGGGGGATCCCGCCCGGCACCGGGACCAGCTCGAGAGCTGGCTGCGCGAGCGCCTGACCTTCGAGGCCGAGCGCATCCACCACCGGCTGCACGCCGGCGCCCGCACGATCGCTGCCCGGGTCGCGCGGGAGCTCGGCCTGGCCCCGCACCCGACGCCGGCCCTCCCGGTGGTCCCGCCCGCGGAGCTCGTCGCCGGCCTGGACCCGCACACGCCACCCGTCGGGGGCGCCCAGCCGCTGTCCACCCGGCTGCTCATGGTCGTGATGCCCGGCTACGCCGGGATCATGATGGCCTTCGTGCTGTCGCGGTTCCTGGGGCTGCACCTGCCGACGTGGGTCATCGCCCTCTGCGCCGTGCTCGGCGCCGTGGCGACCGGGGGTGCCGCGGTCACCGGCGACCGCCGGCGCCAGGTCGAGCGACGCCGCAGCGACGCCCGGGCCATGGTCCGGGCGTTCGTCGACGACTACCAGCTCGCCCTCGGCAAGCAGGTCCGCGACGGCATCCGGGCCCTGCAGAACGACCTCCGCACCAGCACCGCCGTCTCGGTCAACCAGCGGAGCCGCGAGCTGACCGACCGGCTCGACGCGACCGGCTCGGCCGCCCAGGCGGCCTCCCACGGCGCGGAGGAACTCGCCGACGTCGACGCGGGCCTGGGCTCGGTGGCCGAGCTGCGCGACCGTGCCCGCCGCCTCCTGCACCCGCCGGCCGAGACGCCGC
>NZ_JAQISV010000064.1:0-25624 GCF_048569675.1 Geodermatophilus sp. CPCC 206100 | reverse complement strand
CCCCCGCCGAGCCCCCCGGGCCGTGGGCCGGCCGCCCCGGGGGCGCGCCGTGGACCAGCGGGACCGGCGGGCCGCCGCCGGTCGCGGAGCTCCCGGCCGGCCCGGCGCGCACGCTGGTCGTCGCCGGCGACGCCCCGGCTCCGCTGGGCCGTGCCGCCGCCGCGCTGGCCGCCGCGCAGGGCTGGCCGGTGGTCGCCGAGCCCTCCAGCGGGGCCTGGTCGGCCGGTCTGCGCGGCGGAGCGCTGCTGCTGGGCGTGCCCGGCTGGCTGGCCGCGCACCGGCCCGAGCGGGTGCTGGTGGTGGGCCGGCCGACGCTGTCCCGGCCGGTGTCGGCGCTGCTGGCCGACCCGGCCGTGCGGGTGGAGACGGTCGCCGCCGCGCCCCGCTGGGCCGACGCCGGGCGCTCGACCGCGGCGGTCGGCGCCCTGCCCGCCCCGGGTGCCCCGGCGGACGGAGCCTGGCGCGCGGCCTGGGCCGCGGCCGCCGACGGGGTCGGGACGGCGGTCGACGGGCTGCTCGACGCCGCCGAGGGGCTGACCGCCGCCCGGCTCGCCCGGGACCTCGTCGCCGCCCTGCCCGACGGCGCGCTGCTGGTGCTCGGGTCGTCCACCCCGGTGCGCGACGCCGACCGGTTGGCCGTGCCCCGCCCGGGCCTCACCGTGCTGGCCAACCGCGGCGTCGCCGGGATCGACGGCACGGTCTCCACCGCCGTGGGTGCCGCGCTGGTGCACCAGCGGTCCGGCGGCGGCCCGGCGGTCGCGCTGCTGGGCGACCTCACGTTCCTGCACGACCTGCAGGGCCTGGTGGAGGGGGAGGGCGAGCTCCGGCCCGACCTCACCCTGGTCGTCCCGGACAACGACGGCGGTGGGATCTTCGCCCAGCTGGAGCCGGGGCAGCCGCGGCACGAGGCCGGCTACCGCCGGGTGTTCGGCACCCCGCACGGGCGGGACCTGGTCGCGGTGGCCGAGGCGCTCGGCTGGCCCGCGGTCCGGGTGGAGCGCCCCGGCGACCTGCGCGCCGCGCTCGCCGCCGGGGGGCCGCGGGTCGTCGTCGTCCGCACCGACCAGCGGGCCGAGGCCGGGCTGGCCGGCCGGCTGCGCACCGCCGCGGCCGAGGCCCTGGGAGGTCCGTGACGGCCGCCGCCACCACCGTCGACGAGTACCTCGCCGGGCTCCCCGAGGACGTCCGCGCCCGGGTGCAGGCCCTCCGGGAGGCGGTCCGGGACGCGGTGCCGGGGATCGGCGAGCGCATCAGCTACGGCATGCCGACCTTCGACCTCGACGGGCAGCCGCTGGTGCACGTGGCCGCCTGGAAGCGGCACATCGCGCTGTACCCGCTGCCGCGGGAGGTCGCCGACCCGGATCTCGAGGCGGCCGTGGCGCCCTACCGCGGAGCCAAGGACGCGATGCACCTGCCGCACCGGCAGCCCCTGCCGGTGTCCGTGGTGACCCGGGTCGTGCTCGAGCTGGTCCGGCGCCGCGGGACCTGATCGGCGGTCGCGGGGGTCCGCCGCGGGCCTTCGACGCCGAGTCCGAGGACGTCGGGCTGCTGCTCGCCGCGCACGCCGCCGTCGCCCTGGCCGGTGCGCGGCTGGAGGACCACCTGCGCAGGGCGGTGAGCAGCCGCGACCTCATCGGGCAGGCCGAGGGGATCCTCATGGAGCGGTACGAGCTGACGTCCGACCAGGCCTTCCAGGTGCTCGCCCGGGTGTCGCAGCAGACCGATCGCAAGCTGGTCGACATCAGCGACGAGCTCTGCCGGACCGGGACGCGGCCCGGCCGTCGGTTGAGCCGCTGATCGTCCGGGCACGGCTGACCCACGGTCCCTGCGGTGGCCGGCAGCCGCATGGACCCAGGCCCGGCAGTCGAGCACACCGGCTGCCGGGCCGCCTGCCGGTCCGGGCTGGCCTCCGGCGCGCCCGCGGAGCACGCTGTGACCTCCCTCACACCGATGGAGGAGGCCTCATGGTCAGCCCCGAGCGCGAGACCGGCCGCGAGTTCTGGCGCGACATCAAGCCGATCGACAACGTCTTCCGCAAGGACGCCGCCCCGGAGATCTTCCTGCCCGACACCCTCGACGGGGACGAGCGGTACTTCATCCCGCTGTCGGACACGGTCGGCTCCCGGCCGCTGTGGATCTCCCTGACGCAGAACCGGTGGGCCGACGTCCTGTGGGCCAAGGAGGCGGGGCTGGTCAACCGGCACTACCACCCCCACCAGGTCTTCGGGTACACGCTGTCGGGGAGGTGGAGCTACCTGGAGCACGACTGGGTGGCCACCAAGGGCACGTTCGTCTACGAGACACCCGGCGAGGCGCACACGCTGGTGGCCCACGAGTCCGACGAGCCGATGCGGGTGCACTTCAACGTGACCGGCCCGCTCATCTGGCTGGACGAGAACGGCGAGCCCAACGGCACCTTCGACGCCTACGACTACCTCGAGCTGGCGCGCGACCACTACGAGAAGGTCGGGCTGGGCGCCGCCGCGGTGGAGAAGCTGCTGCGCTAGCCCTCGAGGGCGGCCTGGACGGCGGCGAACTTCGCCTGGGTCTCGGCCAGCTCGGCGGCCGGGTCGGAGCCGGCGACGATGCCGCAGCCGGCGAACAGCCGGGCGGTGGCGGGGTCGCGGTCGTCGAGCTGGGCGCAGCGCAGGGCCAGCCCGAACTCGCCGTCGCCACGGGCGTCCAGCCAGCCCACCGGGCCGGCGTAGCGGCCGCGGTCCATCCCCTCCAGCTCGCCGATGAGCGCAGCGGCGGCCGCCGTGGGCGTGCCGCAGACCGCGGCGGTGGGGTGCACCGCGCCGACCAGCTCGAGCAGCCCGGCCCGCCCGCGGGGGCGCTGGACGGCGGTGACGTCGGTGGCCAGGTGCCGGACGTTGGCCAGCGTCAGCAGCCGCGGCTCCGCGGGGGCGGTCAGGGTGCTGCAGAAGGGGTCGAGGGCGCGCACCAGCGAGTCGACGGCGAGCGCGTGCTCGGCGCGGTCCTTGGCCGAGCCCAGCAGCGCGGCGGCCAACCGCTCGTCGTCCGCCCCGGCTCCGCGCGGCGCCGTCCCGGCCAGCACGCGGGAGGAGAGCTCGCGGCCGGTGCGGCGCAGCAGCAGCTCGGGGGTGGCGCCCAGCAGACCGTCGACGGCGAAGGTCCAGCAGCCGGGGAAGCGGGCGGCGAGCCGGCCCAGCAGGGCGCGCGGGTCCAGGGGCGCGTCGGCGGTGACCAGCAGGTCGCGGGCGAGCACCACCTTCTCCAGGTCGCCGGCGCCGATGCGCTCGACCGCCGCCGCCACCGTCGAGCACCACGACGCGGGGTCCAGCACCCCGTCGGCGTAGCGCAGCCGGCCCAGCGGCGCGGGCGCCGCCGCGGACGGGGAGGCCAGCGCGTCGGCCGGGTCGGCGTCCCCGGTGGTGGTCACCCACGCCACCCCGGCGCGGCGGCCGACGACGACCTCGGGGACGACGAAGACCGACGTCCCGGCGGCCGGGTCGAAGGCGATGCTGGCGAAGACCACCGGCCCCGAGCCCGGGACGCCGAGACGGTCGTCGACGTCCAGCCCGGCGCTGTGCTCGGCCCACCACGCCGCCGCCTCGGCCAGCGCCCGCGGGCCGGAGACCTCCAGCCGGGCGGCCTCGCCCCAGCCGACCAGGCCCTCGCCGTGCCGCACCCACGACAGCGCCCCGTCGGCCGGCAGCAGGTCGAGCAGGTGCGGGGCGGTCTCGAGCGGGGTCGTGGTGACGACGGGCGTGACCGACTCCCGGGAGGTCACGGCGGCCGCGGTCACGGACCCAGGGTAGGTGGCGCGTGCGCCGTGCCGCCGGGGACGGCCTTGTAACGTCAGCCGCCGTGGGAGACCGGGCAGGGAGCGCACACACCGGAGGACGGGCCGGTCTGGACAAGCGGCCCGCCGACGTCGCGGCCATGTTCGACGCCGTCGCCCGGCGCTACGACCTCACCAACACGGTGCTCTCCGCCGGGCTGGACGCCTCCTGGCGGCGGGCCACCCGCGAGGCCCTGGGCGCGCGGGCCGGCCAGACGGTCCTCGACGTCGCGGCCGGGACGGCGGTGTCGACGGTGGAGCTGGCCGGCGACGGCATCACCGCGATCGCCTGCGACTTCTCCCAGGGGATGCTGCGCGCGGGCGCCGGCCGGCCGGTGCCCAAGGTGGCCGGGGACGCGATGGCCCTGCCGCTGGCCGACGAGAGCGTGGACGGCGTCGTCATCTCCTTCGGCCTGCGCAACGTGGCCGACCCCGACGCCGCGCTGCGCGAGTTCACCCGGGTGACCCGGCCCGGCGGCACGCTCGTCGTCTGCGAGTTCTCCAGCCCGACGTGGACGCCGTTCCGCACCGTCTACACCGAGTACCTGATGCGCGCGCTGCCGCGGATCGCCCGGGCGGTCAGCAGCAACCCCGACGCCTACGTCTACCTCGCCGAGTCGATCCGGGCCTGGCCCGACCAGCCGGCCCTCGCCGCCCGGCTGCAGGACGCCGGCTGGACCGACGTCGGCTGGCGCAACCTGACCGGCGGCGTCGTCGCCCTGCACCGCGGGCGCAAGCCCCGCACCTGACCCCTCGTCCCCGCCGAGATCGCCGATCTCGCACGTCTGGCGCCTCGGGAGGCGCCGAGATCGCCGATCTCGCACGGCTGGAGGGGTCCTCTCCGGGCGCCTTCTGGCCGGCGACTTGTCACCCGTGTCACACCTCGGCCTAGAGTAGTGACCGACAGACTTTGTGAAGCAATTCACAAAGTCGTGAGGAACTCTCCGAGGGGGCCGAGGTGGACGACCGCGACCGGCGGGCCGACGTGGTCGTCGTCGGCGCCGGCCCCGCAGGGTCGTCGGCCGCCTGGCACCTGGCCCGCGCCGGCCACGACGTCGTCGTCCTCGAGAAGGCCCGGTTCCCGCGCGAGAAGGTGTGCGGCGACGGGCTCACCCCGCGCGGGGTCAAGGCACTGGCCGACCTGGACGTCGACACGACCGGCTGGGTGCGGCACCGGGGGCTGCGGGTCACCGGCGGCGGCCAGGTCGTCGAGGTCGACTGGCCGACGCTGGACCGCTGGCCCTCGTACAGCCTGGTCCGCAACCGCCGCGACCTGGACGCGCAGCTGGCCGCGCACGCCGAGGCCGCCGGCGCCCGGGTGGTGCAGGACGTCACGGTCACCGACCCCCTGCTCGACGAGGCCGGCCGGGTCGCCGGCGTGCACGCCACCGAGGGCCCCGACCGCACTCCCGGAACCTGGCGCGCGCCCCTCGTCGTCTCCGCCGAGGGGCTCTCCGGGCGGCTGGGCAAGGCCCTCGGCCTGGTCCGTCGCGAGGACCGCCCGCTCGGCGTCGCCGTCCGCCGATACGTCACCTCGCCGCGGACGTCCGACTCCTACCTCGACATCTCCTTCGACCTCACCGCGTCCGGCCCGAGCGCCGACTCGATGCCCGGCTACGGCTGGGCGTTCGGCATGGGCGACGGCACGAGCAACGTCGGATTCGGCCTGCTCGACAGCCGGCGCGGCACCGGCGCCGAGCCGCGGGCGGTGCTGCGCGAGTGGCTGGCGACCCTGCCGCCGGAGTGGCAGTTCGGGGACGAGCACGCCGTCACCCCGCTGCGCGGCGCGGGCCTGCCGATGGCCCTGCACCGCCGCCCCGCCTACACGCGGGGCCTCCTCCTCGCCGGCGACGCCGCGGGCACGGTCAACCCGTTCAACGGGGAGGGGATCAGCTACGCCCTGGAGACCGGTGCGATGGCGGCAGAGGCCGCGGTCGGCGCCCTCGCCCGGCCGGAGGGGCCGGCCCGGGAGGCCGTGCTGCGCCGCTACCCGGCCCGGCTCCGCGAGGAGTACGGCCGGCACCACCGGCTCGGGACGGCGTTCCTGGCGCTGCTCGACCGGCCCGGCCTGGTCCGCTTCGCCACCGCGCACGGGCTCAAGCGCCCCGCGATGGTCGCGGCCGCGCTGAGGCTCATGGGCAACCTCTCCGACGGCCGGGACGGCGACCGGTTCGACCGCGTCGTCGCCGTCCTGACCCGGCTGGCACCGGCGGTCTGAGCCATGCGCGCCGTCACGAGCTGCCGCCATGTCGACACGCTGTGTCGACTGTTCCCCGATCCACTGTCCGTGATCTCCGCCACCGTAGGGTGCCGCTGATGCTCTCGACCTACGTCCCGATCGTGGGGCTGTTCGCGCTGGCCGCGGCGTTCGCGCTGTTCTCGGTCACCGTCGCCCCGTTCGTGGGACCGCGCCGGTACAACAAGGCCAAGCTCGCCGCCTACGAGTGCGGCATCGAGCCGGTCGACCAGCCGCTGACCGGCGGTCGCTTCCCGGTCAAGTACTACCTGGTCGCGATGCTCTTCATCGTGTTCGACATCGAGATCGTCTTCCTCTACCCGTGGGCCGTCGCCAACGACGCGCTCGGCGTCTTCGGGCTGATCGAGATGGTCGTGTTCATCGGGACCGTCTTCATCGCGTACGCCTACGTGTGGCGTCGCGGCGGGCTCGACTGGGACTGACGGGAGCGCATCCATGGGACTCGAGGAGAAGCTGCCCAGCGGCGTCCTGCTGACCACCGTCGAGAAGCTGGTCAACTGGACCCGCAAGTCCTCGCTGTGGCCGGCCACGTTCGGGCTGGCCTGCTGTGCGATCGAGATGATGGCCACCGGCGCCGGCCGCTACGACCTTGCCCGGTTCGGCATGGAGGTCTTCCGCGCCTCGCCGCGGCAGGCCGACCTGATGATCGTGGCCGGCCGGGTGAGCCAGAAGATGGCGCCGGTCCTGCGCCAGATCTACGACCAGATGCCCGAGCCGCGCTGGGTGCTGGCCATGGGCGTGTGCGCGAGCTCCGGCGGGATGTTCAACAACTACGCGATCGTGCAGGGCGTCGACCACATCGTCCCGGTGGACATGTACCTGCCCGGCTGTCCGCCGCGGCCGGAGATGCTCACCGACGCGATCCTCAAGCTGCACCACAAGATCATGAACGAGCCGCTCGGGCCGAAGCGGGCGCGCGAGCTGGAGCGGGCCCGCGAGGAGGGCCGCGCGAAGGAGCTGCACGTGGAGATGCCCTCGTCCGTGCGGGCGCACAAGGCGTCGCGGGAGGCCTACGAGCGGGCCGCCGCCGAGCGGCGCACCGGCCAGTTCGCGATCGAGCAGCGCGGGGGCAACGCCGTGCTGCTGCCGGAGCCGTACGTGCGGAGCGACCGGTGAGCAACGCGACGACGACGGGCGGGCGAGCATCGCCACAGGTTGGGGGCAGCTCCCGCCTGCGGGGGACAGCGACCGAGGAGCGGAACGAGCCCGGAGTGGAGTCATGAGCAACGACGGCGGCTTCCCGACCCCGGGTCCGGACGGCGGCCAGCAGGGCGTCGGCGGGCCCTCCGGCGGCTTCCGCCGCGGCGCCTTCGGCGTCTCCGGCAGCGGCGACACCTCCGGCTTCGGCGGCCTGGTGCGGGTCGAGCCCGGTGGCGCGGTCGCCCTGCACTCCACCGAGCGCCCCTACGGCGGCTACTTCGACGAGGTGACCGACGCGCTCATCGAGGCGGTCGGACAGTCGACGTACGACGCCGCCGTCCAGCGGGTGCTGGTCGACCGGGGCGAGATCACCTACTTCGTCCTCCGCGAGCACCTCCTGACGCTGGTCCAGGCGCTGCGCGACGACGAGGCACTGCGCTTCGAGCTGTGCAGCAGCGTCTCGGGCGTCGACTACCTCGACAGCGGCGGCCCGGCGGCGACGTCCTCCCGGCCGCGGCTGCACGTCGTCTACCACCTGACCTCGATGACCTACCGGCGGCGGATCCGCCTGGAGGTCGCCGTGACCGCCGAGGACCCGCACGTCCCGTCGGTGACCGGCGTCTACCCGACGGCGGACTGGCACGAGCGCGAGACCTGGGACATGTTCGGCGTCGTCTTCGACGGCCACCCCGCGCTCACCCGGATCCTCATGCCCGACGACTGGGACGGCCACCCCCAGCGCAAGGACTACCCGCTCGGCGGGATCCCGGTCGAGTACCACGACGCGACGATCCCGCCGCCGGACACCCGGAGGGCCTACCGATGACGAGCACGTACAACGCCAGCGACCCGTACGCCGGCTCGCGGGAGACCACCGAGGGCCGCGTCTACACGGTCACCGGCGGCGACTGGGACCAGACGCTCGGCACCGAGGCGTACGGCGAGGAGCGCCTCGTCGTCAACATGGGCCCCCAGCACCCGTCCACCCACGGCGTGCTCCGCCTGGTGCTCGACCTCG
This sequence comes from Geodermatophilus sp. CPCC 206100, assembly GCF_048569675.1. Taxonomy (NCBI): domain Bacteria; kingdom Bacillati; phylum Actinomycetota; class Actinomycetes; order Geodermatophilales; family Geodermatophilaceae; genus Geodermatophilus; species Geodermatophilus sp. CPCC 206100. Next base: position 17,404 of record NZ_JAQISV010000064.1, on the reverse strand, counting down.
AGGGCGAGACGGTGACCAAGGCGCGGGTGGTCATCGGCTACCTGCACACCGGCATCGAGAAGAACACCGAGTACCGCAACTGGGTGCAGGGCACCACCTTCGTGACGCGGATGGACTACCTGGCGCCGCTGTACAACGAGGCCGGCTACTCGATGGCGGTCGAGAAGCTGCTCGGCATCGAGGTGCCGCAGCGCGCTCAGACCATCCGCGTGCTGGTCATGGAGCTCAACCGGATCGCCTCGCACCTGGTCGCCCTGGCCACCTTCGGCATGGAGATGGGCGCGCTCACCGGCATGACCAACGGCTTCCGGGAGCGCGAGCTGGTCCTCGACCTGCTCGAGGAGATCACCGGGCTCCGGATGAACCACGCCTACATCCGCCCCGGCGGGCTGGCGCAGGACCTGCCCGACGGCGCGGTCCAGCACATCCGCGAGTTCCTCGAGGTCATGCCGGCCCGGGTCGCCGACTTCCACAAGCTGCTCACCGGCCAGCCGATCTGGCAGGCCCGGCTCAAGGACGCCGGCTACCTCGACGTCACCGGCTGCCTCGCGCTCGGCGTCACGGGCCCGGTGCTGCGGGCGGCGGGCCTGCCGTGGGACCTGCGCAAGGTCGAGCCCTACCTCGGCTACGAGACCTACGACTTCGAGGTGCCGACCGCCGACACCTGCGACGCCTGGGGCCGCTATCTGGTCCGCATGGCGGAGATCACGGAGTCGCTCGGGCTGGTCGAGCAGGCGCTCGACCGGCTGGCGCCCGGTCCGGTGATGGTGGAGGACCGGAAGATCGCCTGGCCGGCGCAGCTGTCCCTGGGCCCCGACGGCATGGGCAACTCCCTGGAGCACGTCCAGCACATCATGGGCCAGTCGATGGAGTCCCTGATCCACCACTTCAAGCTCGTCACCGAGGGCTTCCGGGTGCCGGCGGGCCAGGTCTACGTGCCGCTCGAGTCCCCGCGCGGCGAGCTCGGCTACCACGTGGTGAGCGACGGCGGCACCCGGCCGTGGCGGGTCCACGTGCGCGACCCCAGCTTCGTCAACCTGCAGGCGACGGCAGCGATGAGCGAGGGCGGCATGATCGCCGACGTCATCGCGGCGATCGCCTCCCTGGACCCCGTGATGGGGGGAGTCGACCGATGAGCGCGCTCCCGGGGAGTGCCGAGGGGACGGCGGTGACGGGGCTGGACTCCAGCCCGGTCGAGCCCGCGCCCCTCGACCTGCCGCCCCTGACCGAGCAGACCCGGCTCGAGGCGCGGGAGATCATCGCCCGCTACCCGCAGCCGCGGTCGGCGCTGCTGCCGATGCTGCACCTGGTGCAGAGCTACCAGGGCTACGTCTCGCCCGAGGGCGTGGCGCTGTGCGCCGAGGAGCTGGGGCTGACCAAGGCCGAGGTGGGCGCGGTCGCGACCTTCTACACGATGTACAAGCGCCGTCCCACCGGCCGGCACCTGGTCAGCGTCTGCACCAACACCCTGTGCGCGGTCCTCGGCGGGCAGCGCATCTTCGACGCGCTGAGCGCCGACCTCGGCGTCCACCACGACGAGACGGCGCCGGACGGGTCGGTCACGCTCGAGCACGCCGAGTGCCTCGCCGCGTGCGACTACGCGCCCGTCGTCACGGTCGACTACGAGTTCTACGACCAGCAGGACGTCGAGAGCGCCCGCGCCCTGGTCGCGGCGCTCCGCCGGGGCGAGAAGCCGCACCCCACCCGCGGCGCCCCGCTGACCGACTTCCGCGGGATCTCCCGCCAGCTGGCCGGCTTCTCGCAGTACGAGGACCCCTACGAGATGGCGGCCGCCATCGACGCCGAGGGCCACCTCGAGCCCACGCTCGCCGGGCTGCGGCTGGCCGTCGAGCGCGGTGAGTCCGCGCCGCCGATGCCCGTGGAAGGACCCCGTCCTCCCCACCCTTCGCAAGCTCAGGGCGGGCCCCGGGACGGGGCCGGGGAGACGGTGCGGCCCTCCGGTCGCACCGGCCAGACGCCGGGGGAGGAGGCCGCCGACGCCCGCGTCGCCGCCGCCGACACCCCGGCCGAGCAGGCCGGCGCCGCCGGGTCGCACCCGGACGCGCCCGAGCCGGCCGGCCGCCGGCTGCCCGACGGCGAGACCGGCACCGAGACCCCGCCCGCGGCCGAACCGGCCACCGGCACCACCCCGACCAAGAGCAAGGAGGCCTGACCCGTGCCTCTCGCACCCGTGCTCACGTCCCGCTGGGGCGCCCACCGGTCCTGGCGGCTGTCCACCTACGAGCAGCTCGAGGGCTACTCCGCCCTGCGGACGGCGCTCGGGATGACCCCGGACGAGCTGGTGTCGCTGGTGAAGGACTCCGGCCTGCGTGGCCGAGGCGGCGCCGGCTTCCCGACCGGCATGAAGTGGAGCTTCATCCCGCAGCCCAAGCCCGGCGAGACGCCGACCGGCCCGGCCGCGCTGCCCAAGTACCTGGTGGTCAACGCCGACGAGGGCGAGCCGGGCACCTGCAAGGACCTCCCGCTGATGATGGCCGACCCGCACTCGCTCATCGAGGGCGTGGTCATCGCGGCGTACGCGATCCGCTCGAAGCTGGCGGTCATCTACGTGCGCGGCGAGGCGGTGCACGCCCACCGGCGGCTGCAGTCGGCCGTCGACGAGGCCTACGCCGCCGGCTACCTCGGCACGGACATCCTGGGCTCGGGCTACGACCTGGAGCTCATCGTCCACGCCGGGGCGGGCGCCTACATCTGCGGCGAGGAGACAGCGCTGCTGGACTCGCTGGAGGGCTACCGGGGCCAGCCGCGCCTCAAGCCGCCGTTCCCCGCGGTCGCCGGCCTCTACGGCGCCCCGACGGTCATCAACAACGTCGAGACGCTGGCCAGCGTGCCGTTCGTCGTCCGCGGTGGGTCCGACTGGTTCAAGGAGTTCGGCCCGGAGAAGTCCCCGGGACCGAAGATCTACTCGCTGTCGGGCCGCGTCGTCCGGCCGGGCCAGTACGAGGCCCCCATGGGGACGACGATGCGCGAGCTGCTGGAGATGGCCGGCGGCGTCCGCCCCGGGCACCAGCTGAAGTTCTGGACGCCGGGCGGCTCCTCGACGCCGTACTTCACCGCCGAGCACCTCGACGTCCCGCTGGACTTCGACTCGGTCGCCGCGGCCGGCTCCATGCTCGGCACCACGGCGCTCATGGTCTTCGACGAGACCGACTCGATCGTCGAGGCGACCCTGCGGTTCACCGAGTTCTACGCGCACGAGAGCTGCGGCAAGTGCACGCCCTGCCGGGAAGGCACCTACTGGCTGGTCCAGATCCTCGAGCGGCTGGTGCACGGCCGCGGCACGGCGGCCGACCTGGACCTGCTGACCGACACCTGCGACAACATCCTGGGCCGCTCGTTCTGCGCCCTGGGTGACGGCGCGACCAGCTGCATCGCCAGCTCGCTGAAGTACTTCCGCGACGACTACGTCGCGCTGCTGCCCCCGGAGGAGCAGGCCCGCCTGGGCCGGTCCCTGCGGCTCGAGCCCGTCGGAGTGGCCTCGTGACGACCCCCCAGCCCGCGCCCGCGGCCGTTCCGGCGGTGCCGGGCGCGCACACCCCGCCGGACGCCGTCCACTGCGTCATCGACGGCTTCGACGTCGCGGTGCCCAAGGGGACGCTGATCATCCGCGCCGCGGAGCAGGTCGGCATCCAGATCCCGCGGTTCTGCGACCACCCGCTGCTGGAGCCGGTCGGCGCCTGCCGCCAGTGCCTGGTGGAGGTGGAGGGCCAGCGCAAGCCGGTCGCCTCCTGCACCATGCCGGTGACCGACGGGATGGTGGTGAAGAGCCAGCTCAGCAGCCCGGTCGCGGACAAGGCGCAGCAGGGCACGATGGAGCTGTTGCTGATCAACCACCCGCTCGACTGCCCGGTCTGCGACAAGGGCGGGGAGTGCCCGCTGCAGAACCAGGCGATGAGCAACGGCCGCACCGAGAGCCGGTTCATCGACGTCAAGCGGACCTATCCGAAGCCGCTGCCGATCAGCAGCGAGATCCTGCTCGACCGCGAGCGCTGCGTGCTGTGCGCCCGGTGCACCCGGTTCTCCGCGCAGGTGGCGGGCGACCCGTTCATCGAGCTGTTCGAGCGGGGCGCGCTGGAGCAGGTCGCCATCTACGAGGACGAGCCCTTCTCCTCCTACTTCTCGGGCAACACCACCCAGATCTGCCCGGTCGGTGCGCTCACCAGCGCCCAGTACCGGTTCCGTGCGCGCCCGTTCGACCTGCGCAGCGAGCCCAGCGTCTGCGAGCACTGCGCGTCGGGCTGCGCCCAGCGCAGCGACTACCGGCGCGGGAAGGTCACCCGCCGGCTGGCCGGTGAGGACCCGGCGGTGAACGAGGAGTGGAACTGCGACAAGGGGCGCTTCGCCTTCCGCTACGCCACCGCCAACGACCGGCTCACCACGCCGCTGGTCCGGCGGGACGGCGTGCTGGAGCCGGCGTCCTGGCCCGAGGCGTGGGCGGTGGCGGCCGACGGGCTGCGCGCCGCGCGGGCGGCCGGGGGCGTCGGGGTCCTGCCCGGCGGCCGGCTGACCGTCGAGGACGCCTACGCCTACGCGAAGTTCGCGCGGGTCGCGCTGGGCACCAACGACGTCGACGCCCGGGCGCGCGCGCACTCGGCGGAGGAGCTGGCCTTCCTCGCCGGCTACGTGGCGGGCACCGGGCCGTTCAACGGGGCGGTCACCTACGACGACCTGGGCGACGCCCCGGCGGTCCTGCTCGCCGGCTTCGAGCCGGAGGAGGAGTCGCCGATCGTCTTCCTCCGGCTGCGCCGCGCCGTCCGCACGCGCAAGCTGCCGGTCTTCGACCTCGCGCCGTTCGTCACCCGGGCCGCGGAGAAGCTGCAGGCCACCGTGCTCACCACGATCCCCGGCACCGAGGCCCGCTCGCTGGCCGCGCTGGCGGAGGGCACGTGGGGCGGGCCGGCGGTGGCCGCGCTGCGGCAGCCGGGCGCGGTGGTCCTCGCCGGTGAGCGGCTGGCCGAGTCGCCGGGTGCGTTCTCCGCGCTGGCCGCCCTCGCCCGCGCCACCGGCTGCCGGGTGGCGTGGGTGCCGCGACGGGCCGGCGAGCGCGGCGCGGTCGAGGCGGGGGCGCTGCCCACGCTGCTCCCGGGCGGGCGCCCGGTCAGCGACGCCGGGGCGCGGGCACAGGTCGCCGCCGCCTGGGGCGTCGCCGAGCTGCCCGCCGTCCCGGGCCGCGACACCGACGGCATCCTGGCGGCGGTCACCCACGGGCAGCTCGCCGGCCTGCTGGTCGGCGCGGTCGACGTCGCCGACCTGCCCGACCCGCGGCTGGCCGAGGCCGCCCTGGCCGACGCGCAGTTCGTGGTGAGCCTGGAGATGTTCCCCAGCGCGGTCACCGCGCACGCCGACGTCGTCCTGCCCGTCGCGGCCGCCCCCGAGAAGGCCGGGGCCTACCTGGACTGGGAGGGCCGGCTGCGCCCGTTCGACGCCACCCTGCACGGCACCGGGCAGCTGCCCGACGGCCGCGTGCTGCAGGGCCTGGCCGACGAGCTCGACGTCGACCTCGGGCTGCCCGCGCCGGAGGTGGCGCGGGCCGAGCTCGCGGCCCTCGGGGTGGTCGCCGAGCGACCCGACGTGCACGGCCTGGACGTCGTCCCGCCCGAGGACCCGGTGCTCGCCGCCGACGAGGCGGTGCTCGCCTCGTGGCGCCAGCTGCTCGACGTCGGCACGCTGCTGCGCGACGAGCCCGAGCTGGCCGGCACCGCCCGCCCGGCGGTCGCCCGCCTCGGCAAGGACGTCGCCCGGCGGCTGGGCCTGGCCGACGGTGACCGGGTCACAGTCTGCGGTGCGATGGGGGAGGTCAGCCTGCCCGTGCTGGTGACCGAGATGCCCGACCAGGTCGTCTGGCTGCCGATGCGCTCGCCCGGCAGCGAGCTCCGGGCCCAGCTGGGGACCCCGCCCGGCGGTGTCGTGCGCCTGATCGCCGGAGGTGCGGCATGATCGTCCTGGCCGCGGCCGACCAGCCGACCCTCGAGGACTTCGGCAACGACGTCTGGTGGATCGTCCTCATCAAGATCGTCGGCATCTTCGTCGTCCTCGTGCTCCTGACGCTGTTCGCGATCGTCTTCGAGCGCAAGGTCGTCGCGCGCATGCAGCAGCGGATCGGCCCCAACCGGGTCGGCCCCCGCGGCTACCTGCAGAGCCTCGCCGACGGGCTGAAGCTGGCGTTCAAGGAAGACATCATGCCGGCGCTCGCGGACAAGCCGGTCTACTTCCTGGCCCCGGTGATCGCCACCATCCCGGCGTTCCTGGCCTTCTCCGTCATCCCGCTGGGCCCGACGGTCAGCATCTTCGGTGAGCGCACCCCGCTGCAGCTCACCGACGCCCCCATCGGCGTGCTCGTCGTGCTGGCCTGCTCGGCGATGGGCGTCTACGGCATCGTGCTGGCCGGGTGGGCATCGGGCTCGACCTACCCACTGCTGGGCAGCCTGCGCAGCGCCGCGCAGATGGTCAGCTACGAGATCGCGATGGGGCTGTCGATCGTCGCGGTGTTCCTCTACGCCGGCACGATGTCGACCTCGGAGATCGTCGCGGCCCAGGCCGACGGCAACCAGGTCTCCTTCTTCGGCCTGGAGTTCACCGGGCCGAGCTGGTACGCGATCCTGCTGCCGATCTCCTTCGTCATCTACGCGATCGCGGTGGTCGGGGAGACAAACCGGGCGCCCTTCGACCTCCCGGAGGCCGAGAGCGAGCTGGTCGGCGGCTTCCACACCGAGTACTCGTCACTGAAGTTCGCGCTGTTCTTCCTCGCCGAGTACATCAACATGGTCACCGTCTCCGCGCTGGCCGCGACGCTGTTCCTCGGCGGCTGGCGGGCGCCGTGGCCGGTCTCCATCTGGGACGGCGCGAACTCCGGCTGGTGGCCGCTGCTGTGGTTCTTCGTCAAGGTCGCCGCCGCGCTGTTCGTGTTCATCTGGCTGCGCGGCACGCTGCCCCGGCTCCGCTACGACCAGTTCATGCGGTTCGGCTGGAAGGTGCTGGTCCCCACCGCCCTGGTGTGGATCCTCGCCGTGGCCACCATGCGCACCGTCGCCCGCGAGGCCGATCTCTCCACCGGCCAGGTGGCGCTGTTCGTCGGCGTCCCCATGGCGCTGGTGGTGCTGGCCGTCCTGCTCGTCGCCAGCCGGGCCAGCAACCGCGATACCCGGATCGCGGCGACCAAGGCCGCGGCCGGCTCCATCCACCCGACCGACGCCGAGCCGGAGGTGCTGCCCCCCGCCGGGCCGCGCCACCGGCCGGCGCAGCCCAGCGGCCCGAGCCGGGCCGAGGGCGGCTTCCCGATCCCGCCCATGGACCTCGCGGTGCCGCCCTCGCCGCGGCTGCGCCGCCGCGAGCCGGTGGCCCCGGACGGCGCCGTCGTCAGCACCGGCCGGCGGTCGGCCGCCACCACCACCCAGGAGGACGGCGATGTCTGACCGCAACCCGCCCGCCGAGGGCAGCGAGAAGGGGCTGGCGCAGGCCGCCCGCGGCGAGCTGGCCCGGCGCGACCGCGACGCGGGGCCGGTCAAGCGGTCGAGCTGGCTGCCCGGGCCCGGCCAGGGATTCGGGGTCACCTTCGCCCAGATCTTCCGCAAGGTGACGACGGAGGAGTACCCCGAGGTCGCCAAGGTGACCAAGCCGCGCTACCACGGCCGGCACGTGCTCAACCGGCACCCCGACGGGCTGGAGAAGTGCGTCGGCTGCGAGCTGTGCGCCTGGGCCTGCCCCGCCGACGCCATCTACGTGGAGGGCGGGGACAACACCGAGGACGCGCGCTACTCGCCCGGTGAGCGGTACGGGCGCGTCTACCAGATCAACTACCTGCGCTGCATCTTCTGCGGGCTGTGCATCGAGGCCTGCCCGACCCGGTCGCTGACCATGAGCAACGACTTCGAGCTGGCCGACGACGACCGCCGGGAGCTCATCTACACCAAGGAGCAGCTCATGGCCCCGCTCCTGCCCGGCATGGAGGCCCCGCCGCACCCGATGCGGCTGGGGGACGACGAGAAGGACTACTACGTCCGGACGCCGGGGACCGTCCCGCCGACCGACCCCTCCGCCGGGTCGCGCGAGGACCAGCCCGTGGGGGGTCAGGCATGAGCGTGCTGGCCGCGGCCGCCGACGACGCCGTCCAGCTGGGCACCGGCGAGGCGGTCGTCTTCTGGGTGCTGGGCCCGATCGCCCTGGCCGGCGCCCTCGGCATGGTGCTCTCGCGCAACGCCGTCCACTCGGCGCTGTGGCTGGTCAACACGATGCTGGCGCTGGGCGTCTTCTACGTCGTCCAGGAGGCCCCGTTCCTCGGGGCGGTGCAGATCATCGTCTACACCGGCGCGATCATGATCCTCTTCCTCTTCGTGCTCATGCTGGTCGGCCGCGACTCGTCGGACTCGGTGGTGGAGACCCTCCGCGGCCAGCGGATCGCCGCGATCGTGCTGGGCATCGGGTTCGCCGGGCTGGTCGGCGCGGGCATCGCCCGGGCCACCCAGGACCTCCCGGTCACCGGCCTGGCGGCGGTGCAGGGCGGGGAGACCAGCAACATCGAGCTGATCGCCGAGCTGCTGTTCACCCGCTACCTGCTGGCCTTCGAGGTGACCAGCGCGCTGCTGATCACCGCCGCCGTCGGCGCCATGGTGCTCGCCCACATCGAGCGCGACCCCGACGCCCGGCGCAGCCAGAAGGACCTGTCCCGCGCCCGGTTCCTCACCGACCGGCCGCAGACGCTGCCCGGACCCGGCGTGTTCGCGCGGGCCAACTCGGTCGCCACCCCCGCGCTGCTGCCCGACGGCCGGCTCGCGGAGGACAGCTTCGCGACCGGGATCGAGCCGCAGGAGGTCGACCAGATGCCGCGGCCCACCGGCCGGGGCGAGCTCGGCACGCCCGACGCGGCGCTCGGCACCCTCGACCCCGCGCCCAGCGACATCCCGGGGGGACGCGAGCGATGACCCTGACCAACTACCTGGTGCTCGCGGCGATCCTGTTCACCATCGGCGCGGTCGGCGTGCTCGTCCGGCGCAACGCGATCGTCGTGTTCATGTGCGTCGAGCTGATGCTGAACTCGGTGAACCTCACGCTGGTCACCTTCGCCCGGGCCAGCGGCACCGTCGACGGCCAGATCATGGCGTTCTTCGTCATGGTCGTCGCCGCCGCCGAGGTCGTCGTCGGCCTCGCGATCATCATGTCGATCTACCGGACCCGCCGGTCGGCGTCGGTCGACGACGCCAACCTGCTCAAGTACTGACGAGACGGGGACCCCGGGAATGGACACCGTGCCCGCCGACGGGCTGCTTGCTGCCTCCTGGCTGTTGATCGCACTGCCGCTGGCCGGCGCCGCCGTGCTGCTGCTCGGCGGCCGGCGCACCGACCGGTGGGGCCACCTGCTGGGCACCGGCACGGTGGTGGCCGCCTTCGTGCTCGGCCTGCTGTGCACGTTCGCCCTCGACGGCCGGCAGGTGGACGTCGACCTGTTCACGTTCGCCGCCGTCGGGTCGCTGGACGTCCAGGCCGGGCTGCTGTTCGACCCACTGTCGGCGGTGTTCGTCCTGCTGATCACCGGCGTGGGCGCCCTCATCCACGTCTACTCGATCGGCTACATGGCGCACGACCCGCGGCGCCGGCGGTTCTTCGCGTACCTCAACCTGTTCGTCGCCGCGATGCTCCTGCTGGTCCTCGGCGACAACTTCGTGGCCCTCTACGTGGGCTGGGAGGGCGTGGGCCTCGCGTCCTACCTGCTCATCGCGTTCTGGCACGACCGCCCCGCGGCGGCCACCGCCGCGAAGAAGGCGTTCATCATGAACCGGGTCGGCGACGTCGGGCTGGCCCTGGCGATCTTCCTGATGTTCGCCCAGCTCGGCACGGTGTCCTACGAGGGCGTCTTCGGCTCGGTCGGCCTGCTGGCCGGCGGCACGGTCACCGCGATCGGCCTGCTGCTGCTCCTCGGCGCGTGCGGCAAGTCCGGCCAGTTCCCGCTGCAGGCGTGGCTCCCCGACGCGATGGAGGGCCCGACGCCCGTCTCGGCGCTGATCCACGCCGCGACCATGGTCACCGCCGGCGTGTACCTCATCGCGCGCAGCGCCCCGATCTACGACGCGACGCCGACCGCGCGCGCCGTGGTCATGGCCGTCGGTGCGATCACGCTGATGATCGGCGCCATCGCCGGGTGCGCCCAGGACGACATCAAGAAGGTGCTGGCCTACTCGACGGTCAGCCAGATCGGCTACATGTTCCTCGCCGTCGGCCTGGGTCCGATCGGCTACGTGGCGGGGCTGGCGCACCTGCTCACCCACGGCTTCTTCAAGGCCGGGCTGTTCCTCGGCGCCGGGTCGGTCATGCACGCGATGAACGACTCGGTGGACATGCGCCGCTTCGGCGGGCTGGCCTCGAAGATGAAGGTCACCTTCGTGACGTTCGGCCTGGGCTACCTGGCGCTGATCGGGTTCCCGTTCCTGTCCGGCTTCTACAGCAAGGACGCCATCATCGAGGCCGCGTTCGACCGCGGCGACGGCTGGGGTTACGTCCTCGGCGGGGTGGCGATCCTGGCCGCGGGGCTGACCGCCTTCTACATGACCCGGCTCATGCTCATGACCTTCTTCGGCCGGCCCCGGTGGGAGGAGGGCGTCCACCCGCACGAGTCCCCGTCGGTCATGACCGTGCCGATGATCGTGCTGGCCGTCGGCTCGGTGCTCGCCGGGTTCCTGTTGGTGGTCGCCTTCCCGCTCGAGGAGTGGCTGGCGCCGGTGTTCGGCGAGCCGGAGGCGGCCGAGCACGTGGTCGCGCCGCTGGTGGTCAGCGTCCTGGTCACCGTGGTGATGGCGCTCGGCGTCCTCGCCGCCTGGCTGTTCGTCGGCCGGCGCGAGGTGCCGGTCACCGCGCCGGCGCGGGTCTCGCTGCCGGTGCGCGCCGCCCGCCGGGCGCTGTACGCCGACACGGTCAACGAGTCGCTGTTCATGCGCCCCGGCCAGTGGCTGACCCGCGCGCTGGTCTTCGTGGACAACCGCGGGGTGGACGGCGCGGTGAACGGGCTGGCCGCCACCCTGGGCGGCTCGTCCTCGCGGCTGGGCCGCACCCAGACCGGCTTCGTGCGCTCCTACGCCCTGTCGATGCTCGGCGGCGCGGTCGTCGTCGCGGGCGCCCTGCTGGCGGTGACGGCCGGATGACCGGGCTGCTCCTGGATCGAGAGGCGACGTCGTGACCGACTTCCCCTGGCTGCTCACCATGATCGCCGTCCCGGCGGTGGGAGCGGCCGTGGTGGCCGCCCTGCCCCGGGGCCGCGACCAGCTGGCCAAGCAGGTCGCGCTGGGCGTCAGCGCGCTGGTGTTCCTGCTCGCCGTCCTCGCGACGATCGCCTTCGACACCGGCGGCGACCGGTTCCAGCTGACCACCTCGGTGTCCTGGATCCCCGACTTCGGCGTCGACTTCGCCCTCGGGGTCGACGGCATCGCGCTGGTCATGCTGCTGCTCATCGGCGTCCTGGTGCCCGTGGTCGTGGTCGCCTCCTGGCGGGACACCCCGACGGCCAACCGCTCGATGAGCACCTTCTTCGCCTGGCTGCTGCTGCTCGAGGCGATGATGGTCGGCGTCTTCGCCGCGACCGACGTCTTCCTCTTCTACGTCTTCTTCGAGGCGATGCTGGTCCCGATGTACTTCCTGATCGGCAGCTTCGGCGGGCCGCGACGGCAGTACGCGGCAGTCAAGTTCTTCCTCTACAGCCTGGTCGGCGGGCTGGTCATGCTGGCCGCCGTCATCGGGCTGTACGTGGTCAGCGCCAGCGAGCTGGGCGAGGGCACCTTCGCCTTCGACGCGCTGCGCCAGATCGAGATCGACCCCGGCGTGCAGAAGCTGCTGTTCCTCGGCTTCTTCGTGGCCTTCGCGATCAAGGCGCCGCTGGTGCCCTTCCACACCTGGCTCCCCGACTCCGGTGCCGAGGCCCCCATCGGCGGCGCGGTGCTGCTGGTCGGCGTCCTCGACAAGGTGGGCACGTTCGGGTTCATCCGCTACTGCCTGCCGCTGTTCCCCGACGCCTCCCGGGACCTCGCGCCGTTCGTCCTGGTGCTCGCCGTGGCCGGCATCCTCTACGCCGCGCTGCTGGCAATGGGGCAGACGGACATGAAGCGGCTGGTGTCCTACACCTCGATCGCGCACTTCGGCTTCATCGCGCTCGGCATCTTCGCGTTCACCACCGAGGCCACCACGGGTGCGGTGCTCTACATGGTCAACCACGGCATCGCGACCGGGCTGCTGTTCCTCGTCGTCGGCATGCTCATCGCCCGCGGGGGCTCCCGGCAGATCGGCGACTACGGCGGCGTCGCGCGGCAGGCGCCGCTGCTGGCCGGCGTCTTCCTGATCGCGGGGCTCGCCTCGCTGGCGCTGCCGGGCACCAACAGCTTCGTCAGCGAGTTCCTCGTGCTGATCGGGTCCTTCCCGACCTGGCCGGTGTTCACGATCATCGCCACCGTCGGCATCATCCTGGCCGCGCTGTACGTGCTGCTCATGTACCAGCGCACGATGCACGGCCCGCCGCGCGGCGTGCTGCTGGAGACCGACGAGGGGACGCCGGCCCCCGCGGGGCACGCCGGTGGTGGCAGCACGGCGACGCTCGCGCCGCCGGCCGCCGCCTCCGCTCGGCTGCGGGTGCACGACCTCGGCCGACGGGAGATCGCCGTCGCCGCCCCGATGGTCGCGCTGGTGATCGCGCTCGGCGTCTACCCGCAGCCGCTCCTCGACCTCATCGAGCCGGCGGTCGCCGCCACGATGGTCGACGTCGGCGCCGACCCGGCCGGCGTGGCGCCGGCCACCACCGACGCCGGAGGGACGAACTGATGGTCAGCGCGGTGGATGCGATCACCGCCCCCAGCCTGTCGCTGGGCGCCCTCGCCCCGTTCCTCTTCGTCTTCGGGGCCGCCTGCATCGGGGTCCTGGTCGAGGCCTTCGGGCCCCGGGACACCCGGCACCCGGTCCAGGTGGCCGTGGCGCTGGTCGGCACCCTCGGCGGGCTGGTGACCAGCCTGCTGGTGGCGGGGGAGCGGGACGTCACCGCAGGCGGTGCGCTGGCCGTCGACGGTCCCGCGGTGTTCCTCCAGGCCACCATCGCCGGCCTCGGCGCGCTGTCGCTGCTGCTGTTCGCCGAGCGGTCGCTGGACCCGGCGCGGTCGTCGTTCGTCGCGGTCGCGGCGGTGCCCGCCGGCAGCCCGCGGGACCGCGAGCTGCTGACCTCGTCGCGCGTCCAGAGCGAGGTCTACCCGCTGGCGACCTTCGCCATCGGCGGCATGATGCTGTTCGTCGCGGCCAACGACCTGCTCATCATGTTCGTCGCGCTCGAGGTGCTCAGCCTGCCGCTGTACCTGATCAGCGGGCTGGCCCGCCGCCGGCGGCTGCTCTCGCAGGAGGCGGCGGTCAAGTACTTCCTCCTCGGCGCCTTCGCCTCGGCGTTCTTCCTCTACGGCCTCGCGCTGGTCTACGGGGCGACCGGCAGCATCCGGCTGGCCGACATCCGCTCGGCCGCCGCGGCGACCGGCACCGACGTGCTGCTGGTCCTCGGCCTGGCGCTGCTCGTGGTGGGCCTCCTGTTCAAGGCCAGCGTCGCGCCGTTCCACTCCTGGACGCCGGACGTCTACCAGGGTGCGCCCACGCCGGTGACCGCCTTCATGGCCGCCTGCACCAAGGTCGCCGCGTTCGGCGCCATCCTGCGGCTGCTCTACGTCGCCTTCGGCACCGCCGAGTGGACCTGGCGCCCGCTGGTGTACGGCATCGCGATCGTCTCGATGGTCGTGGGCGCCGTCCTGGGGCTCACCCAGACCGACTTAAAGCGGCTGCTGGCCTACTCCTCCATCGCGCACGCCGGCTTCCTGCTCACCGGCGTCATCGGGTTCGGCAGCGGTGCCGACGGCGCCGGCTCCGGGCTGGCCGGCACGATGTTCTACCTGCTGGCCTACGGACTCACCACGCTGGGCGCCTTCGCCGTCCTCACCCTGGTGCGCGACGGCGACGGCGAGGCCACCCACCTCGCCCAGTGGGCCGGCCTGGCCCGCCGGTCGCCGGTCACCGCCGCGGTGATGGGGCTGTTCCTGCTGGCGCTCGCCGGCATCCCGCTCACCAGCGGCTTCACCGGGAAGTTCGCCGTCTTCCGGGCCGCGATCGACGACGGCGCCTGGCCGCTGGTCGTGGTCGCGCTGCTCGCCAGCGCCGTGGCGGCGTTCTTCTACCTGCGGGTGCTCGTGCTCATGTACTTCAGCGAGCCGGCGGCCGACGGGCCCACGGTCGGCGTGCCCGGACTCCCGACCACGATCGTGCTGGCCGTGACGGTCACCGCGACCGTCGTGCTGGGCGTCGTCCCCGGGGCGGTGCTCGACCTCGCCCAGTCGGCGGCTAGATTCGTCGGCTGATGACCGGAGCCAGCGCCGCCGCCGTCGACGGGGACACCCCGGCCGACACCTGGCAGCGGACCTCGTCCCCCGCCTCGACGATCGGGTCGTGGCTGCCCGAGGGCGACCTGGGTGTCCGCCTCGCCGCGGGGCTGTCGCGGGTCGAGGCCGCGCTGCTCACCGCCGTGCAGAGCGAGCACGCGTTCATCCAGGAGGCGGCCGGGCACCTCGTCGCGGCCGGCGGCAAGCGGTTCCGTCCGCTGCTCACGCTGCTCGCCGCCGAGCTGGGCGACCCGCAGGCCACCGGGGTGACCGAGGCCGCCGTGGTCTGCGAGCTGACCCACCTGGCGACGCTGTACCACGACGACGTCATGGACGAGGCCGCCGTCCGCCGCGGCGCGCCCAGCGCCAACAGCCGGTGGTCGAACAGCATCGCCATCCTCACCGGCGACCTGCTCTTCGCCCGCGCCTCCGACCTGCTCGCCGACCTCGGCCCCGAGGCGGTGCGGATCCAGGCGCGGACCTTCGAGCGGCTGGTCACCGGGCAGATCCGGGAGACCGTCGGTCCCCGCCCCGGCGACGACCCGGTCGCCCACTACCTCGAGGTGCTGGCCGACAAGACCGGCTCGCTGGTGGCCACCTCGGCCCGCTTCGGCGCCTCCTTCGGGGGGGCACCACCCGAGCTCGTCAGCGCGCTGACCGCCTTCGCCGAGGAGGTCGGCGTGGCCTTCCAGCTGTCCGACGACCTCCTCGACATCGTCAGCGAGGACGGCGCCTCCGGGAAGTCGCCCGGCACCGACCTGCGCGAGGGCATCGCCACGCTTCCGGCCCTCATCGCGCTGTCCGGGGACGACCCCGCCGAGGAGCGGCTGCGGGAACTGGTGTCCCGCCCGATCACCGACGACGACGAGCACGCCGAGGCCCTGGCCCTGCTCCGCTCGTCCGCGGCGCTGGCGCGGGCGACCGAGGTGCTCCGCGAGTACGCCGACCGCGCGCGGGCCCGGCTGTCCGAGGTCCCGGCCGGTCCGGTCCGCGACGCCCTCTCCGCGCTCTCGGAGTACGTCGTCACGCGCACGAGCTGAGCAGCGCAGGCATCCTGGGCGGGTGTCCCGCCGCCTGACCTGCCTGCTCACCGGCGTCCTGCTGCTCGTCGGGTGCAGTGGGACGCCGGAGCCACCACCGGAGGCGACGCCGTCCGCGGAGCCCCCCGGCCCCTCGGACGGCCCTCCCGCGCCGTCGACCGCGCCCCCCGCACCCCCCGCGCCGCCCGCCCTCGACGTCGCCGTGGTCGCCGACGGCCTCGACCACCCCTGGGACGTCGCGCAGGCTCCCGACGGCACCCTGCTGGTCGACGAGCGCGCCGGCGGGCTGACCGCCGTCCTCCCCGACGGGGCGGTGCAGGAGGTGGCGGCCGACTTCGACGACCTGTTCGCCGACGGCGAGACCGGCCTCATGGGCCTGGTCCTCGACCCGGCGTTCGACCAGAACCGGCGCTTCTACACCTGCCAGGGCCGCCAGGACGGCGGCACGCGGTCGATCGCGGTGGTCGCCTGGACCGTGGACCCCGCCTGGCGGACCGCCACGCGCGTCGCCGACCCGCTGCTGGGCGGCATCCCGGTGAACGAGCGCTCGGGCCGGCACGGCGGCTGCCGGCTGCGCTTCGACCCCTCGGGCGCGCTGCTCGTGGGCACCGGCGACAACGCCGTCGGCACCAACCCCCAGGACCTCGCCTCGCTGGCCGGCAAGGTCCTGCGCATCGACGCCGCCACCGGCCGGCCGGCACCCGGCAACCCCTTCGCCGACCGCGGTGGCGCCACCGCCTACCTGTGGAGCTACGGGCACCGCAACGTGCAGGGGCTGGCGGTCCGGCCCGGCACCGACCAGGTGTACGCCGCCGAGCAGGGCACTGACCGCGACGACGAGGCGACCCTGGTGCGGGCCGGGGGCAACGGCGGCTACGACCCGGCCGGCAGGGGCGGCTACGACGAGAGCGTGCCGATGACCGACCCGGCGCTGCCCGACGTCCTGCCGGCCACCTGGGCCTCCGGTGCGCCGACGATCGCCACCTGTGGGGCGACCTTCCTCGACGGCGACCAGTGGCAGGGCTACGAGGGGCTGCTCCTGCTCGCCGTCCTCAAGGACCAGGGCGTCCTGGCGCTGCGGGTGGCCGAGGACGGCCGCCTGGTCGAGCAGTTCCGGCTGCCGGAGCTGGAGGGGACGTACGGGCGGATCCGCACCGTCCAGCAGGGCGGCGACGGAGCCCTGTACGTGACGACCGACAACGGCGGCGCGGGCGACGTGCTACTGCGGGTCACGCCGCGCCCCTGACCCCGCGCGGGCTCCGGCGGGGCGGGACGGAGGTCCCTTGTGACGTGGATCACACGACGAAACGGTCTCGGTCGTTCCACGGAGAAGGGGGAAGCCGCACCGCGCGGCCTCTCCGAGAGGGGGAGACATGAAGCGTTCACGTCTGCTCGTCGTCGTCGGGATGACCGCGGCCATGACGGTAGGTGGTGTGAGTCCCGCCCTGGCCGACGGCGATCGGCACGGCGGCGGCTCGAGCGCGTCGGTCGACATCGGCAACCGGGCCTGGGCCAACGGTCATCCCGCACACCGGGTGGCGGTCAAGGTCGACTACCGGTGCTCGGACCACGACAAGCGCGGCGACATCTGGGTCGGGCTGTGGCAGAACGGCGCCTACTACGAGGGCAGCGACCGCGCCCGCTGCGACGGGCGGCACCGCGACGAGGTCGTCGACCTGCGCAAGCAGAGCCGGGAGCACGTCCACGACGGCCACGCCTACGTCAAGGCCGTGCTGAAGGCCGACCGTCAGACCGCCCGGGACGAGGCGCGAGTTCGCGTGTCCAACGCCGGCTCGCCGCGCGACGACCGTGGTGGGGGCCACCACTGAGAGAGGGCCCCGTCCTCCGCACCGTCAGGGCGGGGCCGCGTGAGTAGGGGAGTGCCCCGGGCGAGGAGGCCTCGCCCGGGGCACTCCCCTGTGTGCGGCCCTCCTGCCGGGGCCCGCCGCGAGCGGGGGGGCGGGGGGG
>NZ_JAQISV010000063.1:0-26759 GCF_048569675.1 Geodermatophilus sp. CPCC 206100 | reverse complement strand
GGCAGCGGCAGGGGCGGCGTCGTCGGCCCGCCGACCGGGGGCGGGGCGGCGGACCGGTGCGCAGCGGCGCCGTCCGCGGCCGCGCCGTTGGCGTCGGCCCGGGGGTCGGCGTCCGACCGGGGGTGGCCGCCCGGGCGCGGGTCGCTCCCCGGTCGCTCCGGAGGCGAGGGCGGCACGGGGGGCAGCGGGATGCGGCGGTCGCTCACACCGGGCTCCGGGTGGGCGGCAGGGCGACGGCCGGGGGCTCCTCCTCGGGGGTGCCCCGCCGGCGGCGCAGCAGGAAGCGCACCAGCCGGCGGAGGAAGAGCAGCCCGAGCAGCGCGGCGGCGCCGATGGTGATGATCAGCGAGATCGAGCCGTAGGCGGTGCTGCGGACCTGCAGCTCCACCGACTCGCCCAGCGGCTCGCCGTCCGGGGTGGTGAGCGTGGCGACCACCCCGAAGCGACCGGACTGGCGGACCTCCGCGGGCACCTCGAGCGTCGTCCGCTGGTCGGGGGCGAGGGTCTGCGCGCCGACGTCGCCGACGGTCAGGGCGTTGCCGCGGGTCTGCAGCTGCAGCTCCACCCGCACCGTGAAGGGCAGGTCGTTGTGGACGGTGAGGACCAGCGGGGCGTCGGCCGAGGCCAGGCTGTAGGTGCCGTCGGCGGGGGAGAGCAGGGTGACCTGCCGGCGCAGCCCGTCGATCGTCGACCGCAGCTCCTCGGCGCCGGCGCGGAACCCCTCCGGGTCGTCGCGCCAGGCCGCGGACGTCGCCCGCGACACCGCCGCGTCGTAGGGCGCGAGCGCCACGGCCGGGTCGTCGACGACGGCGCCGGCGAGGGCGTCCCGGAGGTCCACCGCGGCGACGACGTCGGTCAGCCCGTCGGGGTCCAGGCCGCCCGGTTCGGTGGGGGCGGCCAGCTCGCCGGTGGCGGTCGCCGGCCCGTCGCCCAGCTGGGCGACGGTGGCCGGCCGCAGCCCGGGCAGCTGCGTGGCGGTGGCCATCATCGCGCTCACCGCGGTCGGGTCGGCGTCCACCTCACGGGACGGGGCCACGAGCACGCTCTGCCCGGCGGGGTCGGCGCCCGGCGTCAGGCCGATGAGCGACAGCTCGGCGACGTAGCGCTGCTCGGCGACCCGCGTCCCGCCGGGGACCTGCAGGGCCGAGCCGACCAGCCCGCTGAGGCCGCTGTCGACGACGAGCGCGTCCACCGCCGCTCCCCCCGCCGGCACCGTGGTGCGGGCGGCCGCGCCGCCGGCGTCCAGGCCGAGGACCGCCGACCCGTCGGTCAGGCCGTCCGGGGCGAGGACGACCTCGTCGATGCCGCCGGCCCGCAGCGTCTCGAGGGTGTCGGCCCGCAGCGAGCCCCCCACCGCCCAGGCCAGGTCGGTGCGCGGCTCGACCCTGAGGACGTCGCGGAGGATCTCGGCGCCGGCGCCGGTCGCGTCCCCGGGAGTGCCGGCGTCCGCCGCCGCCGTGCCCTCGGCCGTGCCGGGCAGGCTGCGGGTGACCACGTCAGGGAGGCCGACCGCGGTGAGCGCGTCGGCGTCGACGTCGGCGTAGGGCAGGGCCACCACCGGGTGGTCGGCGGCGACGGCGCGCAGCCGGTCGAGGAAGGCGGCGGCCTCCTCGGTGCCCCGCCCGGCGTCGTCCTCCCCCGCGACGTCGTAGGGGCCGGCGGCCATGAGCTCCAGCGCCTCGACCAGCGCGGGGTCGACGGCGAGGGTGACGCGGGCGACCGGGACGGGGGCGCCACCCTCGGCGGGTGCGGCCTCGGGCAGCCGCTCGACCGCGGCCAGGGCCCGGTCCAGCCGGCCGTCCGCGGCCACCTCGTCGGCGAGCCCGTCGTCGACGAACCGCCCGTCGGCGTCGCGGTGCATGCGCTCGGTGAGCGGCCACAGCCAGGCGACGCCGACCGGTGCGGCCGGCTGGGCGGCGGGCCGCACCAGGAAGGTGGACAGCTCGCCCACCCGGCGCCGCTCGCCGCCGCCCGTGGCGCCGTTGAGGTTGAGCAGCACGGGATAGACGCCGTCCCGGTCCATGCGCAGCTCGTCGACGGTCGCCGTGACCGCGAACGGCACCGAGTCCCCCGGCTCCAGCGCGCCGCCGGGGACCTCCTGGAACGGGGTGCTGACGTCGGTGTAGGGGTCCGGGTCGGCGTCGGTGGCCAGCAGTTCGGCCCGGGTGGTGAGGACCTCGCCGCGCTGCAGGCGGACGTCGAGGTCGGTGAGGGTGTCGGTGCCCGTGTTCGTCAGCGTGCCGCCGACCGTGACGACGGCCCCGGGCGCGATCGTGCGCGGCTCGATGCGGGTGATCTCCACCTGCACCGGCCGGCCGGGGTCGCTGGTGTCGTCCTCGGTCACGGGGATCTCGTCCTCGGGCGAGGCGAGGGCGGGCGACGCGGTGCCCAGGCCCGTGAGCAGCGCGGCCAGCACCGCGCAGGCCGCCGTCCGCCGCCCGGGTCGCCGGCGGCCGACCAGGTCACGACCGTGCTCCGCCGGTGCCCTGCGTCCTGCCTGGTCGCGCGAGCCGCGTCACGCGCTGTCGGCGAGGAGCGCGGGCGCCCGCTCGACCAGCGCGCGCTCGTCGGCGTAGGCGAGCCGGTCGCTCAGCTCGTCGAGCGGCACCCAGGCGACCTCGGTGACCTCGATGTCGGCGTCGGACAGGGCTCCCCCGATGGCGCGGAGCAGGAAGTGGTGCACCGTCTTGTGCACGCGGCGGCCGTCGGCGACGAACCAGAAGTCGATGATGCCCAGCGGGGCGACGACCTCACCGATGATCCCGGTCTCCTCGGCGACCTCCCGGACGGCGGTGTCCTCGGGGGTCTCGCCCTCCTCGATGTGGCCCTTGGGCAGGGACCACAGGAGCCGGCCGCGGCGGTCCGTGCGCCCGATCAGCGCAGCCCGCGGCCCCGTGATGGGGTCGTCGGCCACCACCAGGCCCCCGGCGGAGGTCTCGTCGACCCGGCGCAACCGGCGGCCGGGGCGCCCGCGCCCGCCCGTCCCAGCCATGCCAGGAGGGTAGCGCGCGCCACGCCACTACCCTGGATCGTCGTGTCCGGTCAGCCCCAGAGTCGCCCTCCGGCGGTCGCGTCGGCCCCCGCCGCCGCCGCGCCGGTCCCGCACGCCGCCGCGCCGGTCCCGCCTGCCGTCCAGGAGACCGTGCGGCAGCTCGTCGACGTCTCCCCCGTGCTGGCCCAGCTCGGTCAGCGCTTCACCGCCGCGGGGTTCGAGGTGCACCTGGTCGGCGGCTCGGTCCGGGACGCGCTGCTGGCCGCCCGCTCCGCCGCGCCCCGCGTCCCCGGCGACCTGGACCTCACCACGGACGCCCGGCCCGAGCAGGTGCTCGAGCTGCTGCGCGGGTTCGCCAGTTCCACGTGGAACACGGGGATCGCCTTCGGCACGGTCGGCGCGGAGGTCTCCGGCGTCCGGCTGGAGATCACCACCTTCCGGGCGGACCGCTACGACCGCGAGTCGCGCAACCCGGAGGTGGCCTGGGGGACGTCGCTCGTCGACGACCTGGCCCGGCGCGACTTCACCGTCAACGCGATGGCGGTCTCCCTGGGGCCCGACCGGGCGGTGACCGACCCCTACGGCGGCCTGGGCGACCTGCTGGCGGGCCGGCTGCGGACTCCAGGCGCCGCGGCCGACTCCTTCGCCGACGACCCGCTGCGGATGCTGCGCGCCGTCCGGTTCGTGGCCCAGCTCGGGCTGACGCCGTCCGACGACGTCGTCGAGGCGATGACGGCGATGTCCGGTCAGCTGGAGCGGATCACCCCCGAGCGGGTGCAGGCCGAGCTGTCCAAGACCCTGCTGCAGGACTCCCCGCGGGCGGCGCTGGACCTGTTCGTGTCCACCGGCCTGGCCGACGTCGTCCTGCCGGAGCTCTCGGCGCTGCGCATGGAGATCGACGAGCACCACCAGCACAAGGACGTCTACGCCCACTCCCTCACCGTGCTGGACCAGGCGATCGCGCTCGAGCGGGCGGACCCGGATGCCGGGTCCCCGGACCTGGTCCTGCGGCTGGCGGCGCTGCTGCACGACGTCGGCAAGCCGGCCACCCGGCGGCACGAGTCGCGCGGGCGGGTGTCCTTCCACCACCACGAGGTGGTCGGGGCCAAGCTGGTGCGCAAGCGGCTGCAGGCGCTGCGGTACTCCAAGGAGGTCACCGAGGCCGTGGCCCGGTTGACCTTCCTGCACCTGCGCTTCCACGGCTACGGCAGCGGCGAGTGGACCGACTCGGCGGTGCGCCGGTACGTGACCGACGCCGGCGACCTGCTGCCCCGGCTGCACAAGCTGGTGCGGTCGGACTGCACCACCCGCAACAAGCGGCGGGCCGCGGCGCTGTCGGCGACCTACGACTCGCTGGAGCAGCGGATCACCGTGCTGCAGGCGCAGGAGGACCTCGCGCGCGTGCGTCCGGACCTCGACGGCAACGCGATCATGGAGATCCTCGGCATCGCGCCCGGGCGTGACGTCGGCGCGGCGTGGCAGTTCCTCAAGGAGCTGCGGCTGGAGCGCGGTCCGCTCGACCGCGACGAGGCCGAGGCCGAGCTCCGCGCCTGGTGGGCCGCCCGCCCCTGAGCGGAGTGCCACAGCGCAGGAAACCTCGCTCCTCAGCCTCCGCTGTGGACGGCGCCAGCGGGACAGACGCCCTCTCCGACAGCCTGCGCGGGTGCACCTCCCGCCCATCACCCACCGCGGTCAGCAGGTGGCACCTCGCCGGGTGCTGCTGGACCAGGGGATCACCTCGTACCGGCTGCGCACGGCGGTTGCCTCCGGGCGGTGGCAGCAACCCCTCCCCGGCGTGTTCGTGAGCCACTCGGGTCCCCTCACGCAGAGGGAGCGGTGGCACGCCGCCCTCCTCTACGCCGGGGACGCCGCCGTCCTGTCCCATCGCAGCGCACTCCTGGCGTGGGGAGCCCGGGTCGACGAACCCGCGAGAGCGGGCCGGGTGGCCGGCGTGCGAGGGGACTACGCGTCGCTACCCGAGGGTGGCGTCGTGGAGGTCACCGCACCGCACGGGCGGCACCTGCGGTCGCGGGGGTTCGTGGTGGTGCACCAGAGCAGACGACCCGTGCCGGAGGGCTACGTCGTCGACAGGCTGCCCGTGGCTCCGCCCGCCCGGTCGGCCGTGGACGCCGCGATCACGTCCAGGCGACGCGCGGACGTCGACCACGTCGTCGCGGACGTCCTGCAGCGCGACCTGTGTTCGGTCAGGGACCTCGAGGACGAGGCGGCCCTGCTGGCCCGCCGACTGACGCCGTGGCTGCAGCAGGCCATCGGGGACGCGCGCCGCGGGATGCGGTCCGTCGGCGAGGCGGATCTGCGGCGGGCCGTCGTGGCGGCAGGAGTTCCAGAGCCCGAGTGGGGGGCGGCCATCGAGACGCCTCTGGGGACGTACTTCGTCGATGCCTACTGGCGCCGACAGCGCGTGGCTGCCGAGGCCGACGGAGCGGCGTTCCACCTCTCCGCGGCCGACTGGGCTGCCGACCTGCGCCGGCAGAACGCACTCCAGGCGGTACGGGTGACCCTCCTTCGCTTCCCGGTCCGTCGGCTCCGAGCAGAACCCCGGGCGTGCGGGGCGGAGATCGCGCCCCTCGTGGCCTGAGTGGAGTGTGAGGGTGCAGGAAACCTCGCTCGGGGCACTCCGATACTGAGGGCAGGCCCTATCCGCGCTGTGGCACTCCGCTCAGCAGGGCGGCGAAGGCGTAGAGGGCGGCGACGGCGAGGACGACGGCGGGCGAGACCCCGGACGCCGGCAGCAGGAACGCCGCCGCCAGCAGCGCGATCACGTAGCCGACGTTGACCAGGGTGTCGTAGACGGAGAACACCCGGCCGCGGACGTCGTCGCCGACCGACTCCTGCAGCGTGCTGTCGACGCAGATCTTCACGCCCTGGCCCACGAACCCGACCACGAACCCCGCCAGGACCACCAGCGGGGTCTGGACCGGCAACCCGAGTGCCACCAGCAGCG
This sequence comes from Geodermatophilus sp. CPCC 206100, assembly GCF_048569675.1. Taxonomy (NCBI): domain Bacteria; kingdom Bacillati; phylum Actinomycetota; class Actinomycetes; order Geodermatophilales; family Geodermatophilaceae; genus Geodermatophilus; species Geodermatophilus sp. CPCC 206100. The sequence continues at coordinate 20,802 of NZ_JAQISV010000063.1, read as the reverse complement.
GCCCGGCGGCGGCCAGCAGCAGCGTCACCCAGCGCCGCCGGCCCAGCCGCCGCACCGCCCGCGGGGTCGCCGCCGCCGCGAGAAGGGTGCCCCCCGCCCCCGCGGCCAGGGCGACGCCGAGTCCCGCCAGGCCGCCGGGCAGCGGTCCCCAGCCGGCCAGCGTGTTCCGGAACAGCAGCAGGGTCATCAGCGTGACGACGCCGAAGCACAGCCGGTGCACGGTGATGACGGCGAGCGCCGTCCGCACCGCCGGCCGCGTCCACGCGGCCCGCGCGCCGGCGACCATCCCCGCCGCGACGGACCGCACCGAGGCCGGCACGGAGGCCGGCTCCGCGGCGAGCCCCGACGCCGGCGCCGAGCCGGCGGGCGCGTCCGGTCCCAGGTCCGCGCGCGCGAAGCCGGCCGCGACCAGCGACGACAGCAGGTACGGCACCGCGGCGGCCAGGGCCATCCCCGCGTAGGCGGCGTCGCCGGCGGGGGTCAGTTGCACGAGCCCCACCGCCACGGCTCCGCCGGCCACGGTCGCCACCGCTCCGGACGTCGTGGCCAGCGCGTTGGCCGGCACCAGCGACCCGGTGGTGTGCGGCAGCGCCGCCGACAGCGCCGACAGCACGAACCGGGCGACGGCGAACACCGCCAGTCCGGCGAGGTGGAACGCGACCCCGGCGTCCCCGGCCGCCACCAGCGCCGCCACAACCCCGACCAGGACCGCGCGCACGATCCCGGCGCGCACGAGCACCTGCCGGCGGCTCCAGCGGTCCAGCCAGACGCCGGCGAACGGGCCGACCAGCGAGTAGGGCAGCAGGAGGACGGCGAACCCCGCCGCGACGTCGACCGGGTCGGCGGCGCGCTGCGGGTTGAACACCACGGTGCCGGCGAGCGCGGCCTGCAGGACGCCGTCCCCGAACTGGGCGCTCAGCCGGGTGGCGAGCAACCGCCGGAAGTCCCGCCGCGCCAGGAGGGAGCGCACGGTGGTCTCCGCCTGCGGCACCCGGTCACCCTACGGTGGCCTCCTCCTGGCGGAGGGTGGGCGACGGGCCGCGTGGACCCGCGGAAACGGGCCGCCTCCGACCTCCCCGGTGCGCTGAGGTGGGGCACACTGGACGGCGATGACTCCCCCGCTCCCGTCCGACTCCGAGCCCGGCCGGCCCGCACGGCCGGCGACGGGGCGACGGCGTCCGGACGCGGTGCCCGCGCTGTCGATCGGCTCGCTGGACGACGTCCGGCCCGGCTCGCTGCTCGTCGCGATGCCCACGCTGACCGATCCGACCTTCGCCGGCACCGTCGTGTTCGTCCTCGACCACAACCCCAGCGGAACGCTCGGCGTCGTCCTCGGCCGGCCCAGCCAGGTCGAGATCCGCGACGTGCTGCCCGGCTGGTGCGACCTCGCCGTCGAGCCCGGGGTGTTCCACGTGGGCGGCCCGTGCGAGACCGACACCGCGCTGTGCCTGGCCGTGTGCCCGGGCGCGACCCCCGACGAGGAGAGCGGCCTGCGCCGGGTGGCCGACGACGTCCACCTCGTCGACCTGGACGCCGATCCCGAGGAGCTCGAGGGCCAGGTCAGCGGGCTGCGGGTCTTCGCCGGGTACGCCGGCTGGTCGCCCGGGCAGCTGGCCGGCGAGATCGGTGAGGGCGCCTGGGCGTGCGTGCCGGGGTCGCCCGACGACGTGCTCAGCGCGCTGGCCGGCCCCGAGCTGTGGCGCCGGGTGATGGGCCGGCAGACCGGCCGGCTGGCGGTCCTGTCGACCGCCCCGTGCGATCCCACGTCGAACTGAGGGTCACGACTCGGTTGCGACGGGCTGCGCGCCGTTGCCCGGTCTGGTAGGAACATCGGTGGGAGGGGCGGTCTGGGGAAGAGGCCGCCCCTCCCGCACGTCCGGGCCCGCCCAGGCCGGCCCCGGGACGGCGTCCGCCCTCAGAGCCCGACGGTCGCCGCGACCTGCGGGTGCGCGGTCCCGTCGACGGTCTCCTCCGCCGCCGGCACCCCGATCTCCCGCGGCCCGTGGTCGGCCAGCGACACCGTCACGTCGGCCTCCTGCCCGGGCAGCCGGGTGGTGAACTGGACCAGCAGGTCCGAGGAGCGGTCGACGGCCACCGACCAGCCCGAGTCCGAGGCGTAGACGGCGGTCAGCTCCCCGTCGATCGACCGGTCCCCCTGCCAGGCGTACGCCTCCCCGCGGAAGGCCCCGGGGTCGTCGGCCTCCTCGGCAGAGAGGTTGAGCACCAGGCGCAGCAGGACGTCGGTGAGCGGCGACTCCGCCCCCGTCGCGAGCGGCCGGCGCACGTAGGCGGCCTCGGGCAGCCCCGCCGCGGTGAGGGCGTCGGGCAGGCCCGGGATGTCCCCGAACCACACCTCGTTGGCGGTGAAGAACAGGGTGCGGGCGTCGTCCGGGCGCTCGCCGCCGTGGGTCGTGACCGCCTGCGCCCGGCCCGTCGCGCCGGCGAAGTCGACCTCGCCGGTCAGGGTCAGGACGGTGCCCTCGCCGTAGGGCGCGGTGACGACGAAGTCGGCCCCGCCCTGCTCGTGGTTGCGCAGCAGCACGTCGGCCAGGACGGCGGCCTCCTCGACCGTCACCCGGTCCCCGGCCAGCCGCTGCCCGCCGTCCCCGGAGCAGCCTGTGAGCAGCGCGAGGACCACACCGGCCACCGGCAGCAGCGGGCGGCGGGTCGGGGACATGGCGCTCAGCGTAGGCAGCCCGCACGGCCCGGGCGTCGCCCCACGCGGAAAGCGACCGGGCCCGCCCCCCGGGGGGAGCGGGCCCGGTCGCCTGCTGGAACGGGGTCCTTGCCGTTACCGCTCGACGTCGCCGCGGATGAAGGCCTCCACGGCGTCGCGGGCCTCGCTGTCGTCGTACTGCACCGGCGGGCTCTTCATGAAGTAGGACGACGCGGAGAGGATCGGGCCGCCGATGCCGCGGTCCTTGGCGATCTTCGCGGCGCGGACGGCGTCGATGATGATGCCCGCCGAGTTCGGGGAGTCCCAGACCTCGAGCTTGTACTCCAGGTTCAGCGGGACGTCGCCGAACGCGCGGCCCTCCAGGCGGACGTAGGCCCACTTGCGGTCGGTCAGCCACGGCACGTGGTCCGACGGGCCGATGTGCACGTTGCCCTGCCCCATGTCGCGGGCCACCTGGCTGGTGACCGCCTGGGTCTTGGAGATCTTCTTGGACTCCAGGCGCTCGCGCTCGAGCATGTTCTTGAAGTCCATGTTGCCGCCGACGTTGAGCTGCATCGTGCGGTCCAGCTGCACGCCGCGGTCCTCGAAGAGCTTGGCGAGCACGCGGTGGGTGATGGTGGCGCCCACCTGGCTCTTGATGTCGTCACCGACGATCGGCACGCCGGCGGCGGTGAACTTGTCCGCCCACGCCTGGGTGCCGGCGATGAACACCGGGAGCGCGTTCACGAACCCCACGCCGGCGTCGATCGCACACTGGGCGTAGAACTCCGCGGCCTGCTGCGAGCCCACGGGGAGGTAGCAGACGAGGACGTCGGCGCCCGACTCCCGCAGCGCGGCGACGACGTCCACCGGCTGCTCGTCGGACTCCTCGACCGTCTCGCGGTAGTACTTGCCGAGCCCGTCCAGCGTGGTGCCGCGCTGCACGGAGACGCCCAGCGGGGGGACGTCGCAGATCTTGATGGTGTTGTTCTCGCTGGCGACGATGGCCTCGGAGAGGTCGCGACCGACCTTCTTCGCGTCGACGTCGAACGCGGCGACGAACTCCACGTCCGAGACGTGGTAGTCGCCGAAGCGGACGTGCATGAGGCCCGGCACCGACGTGGTCTCGTCGGCGTCCCGGTAGTAGTGCACGCCCTGCACGAGCGAGGCGGCGCAGTTTCCGACGCCGACGATGGCGACCTTGACAGAACCCATGGAGGTCTCCTTCTTCCTAGGACCGCGAGCGGTCGGGGTGCGGACCGGGCGGGGTCCCGGTGGCAGGGCCGGGACGGGGCGGGGCCCCGTCGTCCGGAGGTGGTGGGTCGGCCGCCGTCTGTTCGACGCCGCCCTGCCGCTCGATGTCGATCAGCTCCGAGAGCCAGCGGACCTCCCGGTCCACCGACTCCAGGCCGTGGCGCTGCAGTTCGAGGGTGTAGTGGTCCAGGCGTTGCCGGGTGCGGCTCAGCGAGGACCGCAGCCCCTCCCGCTGCCGCTCGACGGTGCGGCGGCGGCCCTCGAGGACCCGCAGCCGCACGTCCGCGGCGGTGTGCCGGAAGAACGCCAGGCGGACGCCGAAGAGCCCGCCGTCGTCGTACGCCTCCGGGCCGGTCTGGCTGACCAGCTCGTGGAAGCGCTCCTTGCCCTCGGCGGTGATCGTGTAGACGACCTTGCCGCGCCGGCCGGTGAGCGGGGGTGCGTCGGCCGGCAGCAGCGCGCGGGGCTCGGGGTCGTCGGTGGTGACGTACCCGGCCGCGTGCAGCCGCTTGAGCGCGGGGTACAGGGACCCGTAGGAGATGCTGCGCAGGCCACCGAGCACCTCGGAGAGCTGCTTGCGCAGCTCGTAGCCGTGCATCGGGGACTGGTGCAGCAGGCCCAGGATGGCGAACTCGAGCACGTCGCCTCCCGTCGCCGGCCGCGGATCGATGTATCGAGACGATACATCGAGAGGTGAACGCCGTCCCAACGGCGGGGGGACGGACGGCGCGTGCGGACCGCTGCCGGTGTCGGCCGCGGTGCGTACATTGACGCCGTGCCCGGACGTCGATCCGTCGTGGACTACGCGCTGCAGCGGCGCGCCGTCCTCGCCGACGTGTACTCCGGGCGCACCGGCCTGTTCGAGGTCTGCGACGCCAGTCCCTACCTCACCCGCGCGGCCAAGTACCACGGCGAGGCGACCGAGATCGCGTGCCCGGTGTGCCGCCGGGACCGGCTGACGCTGGTGAGCTACGTCTACGGGGAGCACCTGGGGCCGACGGCCGGCCAGGCCAAGACCCAGACGGAACTCGCCCGCATGGACGCCGCGCAGGAGGAGTTCACCGTCTACGCCGTCCAGGTCTGCCGCGGCTGTGGCTGGAACCACCTGGACTGCTCCTACGTCCTGGGCAACGAGCCCGACCCGAGCCGCCAGCCGCGCCGGTCGCGGCGGCGGGCGGCCACGGAGTAGTCCGTCACATCGGGAACACCACCCGCCCCACGACGTCGTTGACGTCACAGGGGCACCGGCCGCTCGTCGCTGCGCCGCGGGTCCTCCCCCGCATCCGCAGCGGAAGACGCCACCCTGGGCTGCTGGACGACCACCGTCGGTGAGCCCACCGAGACGATCCAGAGAGGGGCCCCTCTTCGTGCCTCCCCACGACGAGACCACACCGGTCGGGCCGCACGGCAGCCCGCCGCGGCGGCCGGCACCCGGCCGCACCGCGAACGGTGGGACCGGCGCACGGCGGCCGGCGGCCGGCCGGGGGGGCCGCCCGACCGCCTCCCGCCCCGGTGCCGTGGCGCGCTCCGGGAGCGCCGCCCGCTCCGGCAAGCCGGCCGGCCGGCCCAGCGGCAAGGCGGTCCGCACCAAGAAGCAGAAGCGGCGTCGCCGGCTGAAGGCGTTCACCGCCGGCGTCGTCGGTCTCGTCCTCCTCCTCGGCGTCTTCATCGGCGTCGTGTACGCGACGACCGAGGTGCCCGACCCGAGTTCGGTGCAGAACGCCCAGACGACGGTCGTCTACTACGCCGACGGCACCACCGAGATGGCGCGCCTGGGCGTGGACGGCGGCAACCGCACCAACGTCAGCCTGACCGAGGTCTCCGAGCCGGCGCGGAACGCGATCCTCGCCGCCGAGAACCGGGACTTCTACTCCGACCCCGGGATCTCCTTCACCGGGATCGTCCGGGCGGCGTGGAACAACCTCACCGGCGGCTCGACGCAGGGTGGCTCGACGATCACCCAGCAGTACGTCAAGAACGCGTTCCTCACCGCGGACCAGACGTTCAGCCGCAAGTTCCAGGAGCTGTTCCTGTCCATCAAGCTGGACAACAACTACTCCAAGAACGAGATCCTCGAGAACTACCTGAACACCATCTACTTCGGCCGCGGCGCCTACGGCATCGAGTCCGCGGCCAACACCTTCTTCGGGGTGCCGGCCGCCCAGCTGACCCCCCAGCAGGGTGCGGTGCTCGCCGTCCTGGTCCGGAGCCCGTCCAGCAACGACCCGGAGACCAACCCCGAGGGCGCCCAGAGCCGCTGGGGCCTCGTCCTCGACGCGATGGTGGACGAGGGCTGGCTGACCCAGGCCGACCGGGACGCCTCCGTCTACCCGACGGTGCGCCCCCGCACCGGCACGAACCTCGGCATCCCCAGCGGCCCGGAGGGCTTCGCCGTCCAGCGGGCGATCGCCGAGCTGGAGGCCAAGGGCTACGACGAGCAGCAGATCCGCGCCGGCGGCCTGCGGATCACCACGACCGTGGACAAGCGGGCCCAGGACGCCGCGGGGTCCGCGGTCGCCTCCGTGATGGACGGCGAGCCCGAGGGGCTGCGCGAGGCGCTCGTGGCGATCGACCCGCACAACGGCGCCGTCCGCGCCTACTACGGCGGCCCGGTCAGCACCGGCGACGGCGCCATCGACTACGCCCAGGCGCAGCGTCAGCCCGGCTCGTCGGTCAAGCCCTACGTGCTGGCCACCGCGCTCGAGGACGGCATCAGCGTCACCGCCCGCCGCGACGGCAGCTCCCCGCAGGAGTTCCCCGACCGGCCGGGGCTGCCGGTGAGCAACTCCGGCGGCGCCTCCTGCGGCTCGTGCACGCTCATGGAGGCCATGACCAAGTCGCTGAACACCACCTACTACGGCCTGGCCTACGAGGTCGGCGCGGAGAAGGTGCGGGGGAACATCCTCGAGGCGACCGGACTGCCCGAGACCTGGCCCCAGGGCACGCCGATGGCCGGCCGCACCACGCTGGCCGACCCGGAGACCGGCAACACCGGCGGGTCGATCGGTATCGGCCAGTACGAGATGCGCCCCATCGACCAGGCGCACGGCTTCGCCACCTTCGCCAACGGCGGCGTCGAGCACGAGCCGTACTTCGTCGCCCGGGTGACCGACAGCGAGGGCGCGGTGCTCCTGGAGTACGGCGGCGACTCCGGCGACCAGGTCTTCACCCAGGACGTGGCCAGCGACGTCACCTACGGCCTGACCGAGGTCGCCTCCTCCTCCCGCCGGGCGCTGGACGGCGGCCGCGAGGTGGCCAGCAAGACCGGTACCCAGGGCCTGAACACCAGGGACAACTCCGACGCCTGGATGGTCGGCTACACGCCGTCCCTGTCGACCGCGGTCTGGATGGGCAACGACTCCCCCAGCCAGCCGATCAAGAACGTCAGCGGCGCGATCATCTACGGCTCCGGCCTGCCGGGCGCCATCTGGCAGGAGTTCATGAACACCGTGCTCGAGGGCACGCCCGAGGAGGACCTGCCCAACCGGCCGGTCATCAAGGGCGACACCGGTGAGGGCGTCCCCGCGCCCGCGCCGGCGCCCGTGCCGGTCCCCCAGCCCGAGGCCCCCGCGCCCACGCAGCCGGAACCCGAGGCGCCGACCCAGCAGCAGACCACCGACGAGACCGACGGCACCGAGGGTGAGACCGGTGGTCAGACGGGTGGCCAGACCGGCGGTCAGACGGGTGGCCAGACGGGTGGCCAGACCGGCGGCCAGACCGGTGGTCAGACCGGCGGCCAGACCGGTGGTCAGACGGGCGGTCAGACCGGTGGCCAGACCGGCGGCCTGGCGGGCGGTCAGACCGGTCCCCCCGTCTCAGGAGGTCAGCCCGCCGACCCCGAGGACGAGGGGCAGCCGACCGGCTGATCCCGGCGGGCAGACTGACCCGCATGAGCGCGACCCCGACGGGCCCGTCCGTTCCGGCTGACCAGCCGGCGGGCGGGCCCTCGGCGTCCGCGGGGGTCGCGCTCCCCGACGCGGCCCGCCCCGACCGCGTCGTCCCCACCTGGACCGACCCCGTCGCCGCGCAGGCCAGCGAGGCCGTCGGCGGGCCGTGGGGCCGACACGCGGTCATCGGCCGGGCGCTGTTCTGGACCCCGCTGCGCGTGTGCCTGCTGTTCACCACGTCCGTGCTCGCCGTGGCGTGGGTCAAGCAGGCCCCCTGCTCCGACGGCAACTGGGCAGGGTCGGTGCAGTACACGCACCTGTGCTACTCCGACACCGTCCCGCTGTTCGGCCTGCACGGCCTGGACACCCTCGCGGTCCCCTACCTCGACTCCGCCGTCGAGTACCCGGTGCTCATCGGCGCGCTGATGCTGCTGGCGGCCTGGCTGGGACGCGGCTACGAGGCCGCCGCCGGCGCCGTCGGCCTGCTGCCCCAGGTCCCGGCCGTGCAGAGCTACTACGTGGCCACCTGCCTGCTGCTGTCGCTGTGCGCACTGCTCACCACCCGGGCGGTCCTGGGGACGTCGGGCCGCCGGCCCTGGGACGCGGCGATGGTGGGCCTGTCCCCGCTGCTGCTGGTGCACGCCTTCACCAACTGGGACCTCCTCGCCGTCGCGCTGGCCAGCCTCGGACTGTGGGCCTGGGCGCGGCGCCGGCCCGTGCTCGCCGGCGCCCTGCTGGGGCTCGGTGTCGCGGCCAAGCTCTACCCGCTGCTGCTGCTCGGGGCGCTGTTCTTCCTGTGCCTGCGGGCCGGCCGGCTGGGCGCCTGGCTGCGCGCGGCCGGCGCGGCCGCCGTGGCGTGGGCCGCGGTGAACGTGCCGGTCGCCGCCCTGGCGCCGGAGAACTGGTCGCGGTTCTTCCGGCTCAACGGCTCGCGGCCGGCCGATCCCGACACCCTGTGGAACATCGCGCTCACCGTCTCCGACGGGCGGCTGTTCGACGGCCCGCTCGCCGAGGGGGAGACGCCGGCGGTGCTGAACGCGGTCGTCGCCGGGTGCCTGCTGGCGGTGGCGGCCGCCGTGGCGTGGCTGACCCTCGCCGCGCCGGTCCGGCCGCGGGTGGCCCAGGTCGCGTTCCTGCTGCTGGCCGGGTTCCTGCTGGTCAACAAGGTGTGGAGCCCGCAGTTCTCGCTGTGGCTGCTGCCCCTCGCGGTGCTCGCCCGGCCCCGCTGGCGGTCCCTGCTGCTCTGGCAGGCCACGGAGGCGCTGCTGTGGGTGCCGCGCATGCTCTGGTACCTCGGCACCGACAACCGCGGCGTCGAGGTGGAGTGGTTCTTCCTGGCGGTCACCGTCCGCGACGCCGCCGTCCTCGTGCTCGTCGCGCTGGTCGTCCGGGACGTGTGGCACCCCGACGGGGACGTCGTCCGCACCAGCTGGCCCGGCGTCGACGACCCGGCCGGTGGCGTGCTGGACCACGCCGAGGACGCGGTGACCCTGCGACCTCCCGGGGCGCATCGCGCCCCGCTCTCCTCCGGTGTCAGGCCAGAGCCGACCTCAGCAGGGTGATCTCCTCGGCGTGGGCGGCGGCGTCGCCCGGGGTCTCGAGGACGACGGGGCAGTCGGCCGCCCGCGCCACCTCGACCAGCAGCTCGGCCGGGATCTCGCCGTCGGTGAGCGGCGCGTGCCGGTCGCGGCTGGAGCCGGCGGGGTCGCGGCTGTTGTTGAGGTGCACCAGGTCGACGCGGCCGGTGATCGCGCGGACGTCGTCCACCGCGGTGGTGAGGTCCCAGCCGGCCGCCCAGGCGTGGCAGGTGTCGAGGACGAAGCCGGCCCCGAACTCGCCGACGGCCTCCCACAGCCGCGCGATCGCGTCCAGGTCGCGGGCCATGGCGTTGCCCCCGCCGGCGGTGTTCTCGATGAGCAGCGGAACGGCGAAGCCCCCGGTCTCGGCCTGCCGCGCGAAGGTCTTGCGCCAGTTGTCCACGCCGGCTGCCGGGTCGTCCTTGGCCAGCACGTGCCCGCCGTGCACCACCATGCCGCGGGCGCCGATCGCCGCCGCGGCCTGCGCGTGCTTGTCCAGCAGCTTGCGGCTGGGGATGCGGATGCGGTTGTTGGTCGTGGCCACGTTGAGCACGTAGGGCGCGTGGACGACGACCATCACGTCGCCGGCCAGCAGCGCGTCGGCGTCCGGGCGAGGCTCGGGCGCCGTCCAGCCCTGCGGATCGGCGAGGAAGACCTGCACCCCGTCGGCGTCCATCTCGGCCGCGCGGGCCAGGGGGCCGCCGGCGTCGAGCTCGTTGTCCTCGGTCAGGCCGGGGCCGACGTGTACGCCGATCGGGTGAGCTGGCACGGCCGGAACGATAGTGGCGCCTGCCGACGGTCCCGGCCCTGTGGACAGCTCGCCGACCTCGAGGTGGACGCTGGTAGCCTCGACCCTGCGCGTTCCACCGGTACCTCCGGGCGGGGCGCGCGACGCGTGTACGACCCTCCTGCTGCAGACCGACTGCAGCCGTCCAGACCAGAGGAGGTGGGGTTCTCCGTGCGTCACTACGAACTGATGGTCATCCTCGACCCCGATCTCGAGGAGCGGACCATCGCGCCGTCCCTCGACCGGTTCCTGACCGTCGTCAGCAATGCCGGCGGCACGTACAAGACCGAGATCTGGGGCCGTCGCCGCATGGCCTACGAGATCAACAAGCAGGCCGAGGGCATCTACGCCGTCATCGACATCCAGGCCGAGCCGGCCGCGGTGGCCGAGCTGGACCGCCAGCTCAACCTGAACGAGTCGGTCCTGCGCACCAAGCTGATGCGGCCCGAGGCCCACTGACGATGGCCGGCGAGACCGTCATCACCGTCATCGGCAACCTGACGTCGGACCCGGAGCTGCGGTTCACGCCCTCCGGCGCCGCGGTCGCCAACTTCACCGTCGCCTCGACGCCGCGGACCTTCGACCGCCAGTCGCAGGAGTGGAAGGACGGCGAGGCGCTCTTCCTGCGCTGCAACGTGTGGCGGCAGGCGGCGGAGAACGTCGCCGAGTCGCTGACCCGCGGTTCGCGGGTGATCGTCTCGGGCCGGCTCAAGCAGCGGTCGTTCGAGACCAAGGAAGGCGAGAAGCGCACCGTCGTCGAGCTCGAGGTCGACGAGATCGGCCCCTCGCTCCGCTACGCCACCGCGAAGGTCACCAAGGCCTCGCGCGGTGAGGGTGGCGGCGGCGGCTTCGGCGGCGGTGGCGGTGGCGGCTTCGGTGGTGGAGGCGGCGGCGGCGGGTCCAGCGACCCGTGGTCGACCCCGGCCCCGCCGTCGGACGAACCGCCCTTCTGAACAAGGACCCCCTCGCTCCCCACGCCTCGCTCCGCGCAGGCGGAGGGCCCCTGCGAGGGGGCCATCCGTTCCCTGAACTCCTCTTCGTACCTGGAGAACCCCGGTGGCCAAGCCCCCCATCCGCAAGCCCAAGAAGAAGGTCTGCCAGTTCTGCAAGGACAAGGCGACCTACGTCGACTACAAGGACACGACCCTGCTGCGGAAGTTCATCTCCGACCGCGGCAAGATCCGTGCCCGCCGCGTGAGCGGCAACTGCAGCCAGCACCAGCGGGACGTCGCCGTGGCCGTGAAGAACAGCCGCGAGATGGCCCTGCTGCCCTACACCTCGACGGCGCGCTGACCATGAGCACCCAGAAGCTGATCCTGACGCAGGAGGTCACCGGTCTCGGGTCCTCCGGTGACACGGTGGAGGTCAAGGGCGGGTACGCCCGCAACTACCTCCTGCCCCGCGGCCTGGCCATCGTCGCCACCCGCGGTGCCGAGAAGCAGGTCGAGTCGCTCCGCCGGGCGCGGGCGGCCCGCGAGGTGCGCTCGCTCGACGAGGCGCAGACCGTGGCCGGCCGGCTGTCGGGCCTCACGGTCCGCGTGCCGGCCCGCGCCGGTGACGGCGGCCGCCTGTTCGGCCGCATCACCACCGCCGACGTCGTGAACGCCGTGACCGCCGCCGGCGGTCCGGAGCTCGACCGCCGCCGGGTGGAGCTGCCCAGCAGCATCAAGACCACGGGCCAGCACACCGTCACCGTGCGGGTGCACCCCGAGGTGAGCACCCCGCTGACCATCGAGGTCGTCGCGGGCTGAAGAAGGACCCCCCGCCCCCCGCCGCTCGCAGGCTCGCGACGGGACCCTGCAGGGGGCCACAGTGCACGCGCTCGTGAGGGGCGTCGGACCAAGGTCCGGCGCCCCTCGCGGCGTCTGAGGGGTCCGTCCGGGCCCTCAGTCGACCGCGGTCGGCACGAGGCCCGTACCGGCGCCCCCGAGCACCGTCTCGGCGTCTGCGAGGGGTGAGCGCGGGCTGGACAGCCGCGTCGCCGGGGTGCGGCGGCCGCCGTCGAGCGACGTGGCGGCCCGGCCCGACGTGACCAGGACCCGGCTGTGGACGTGGGGCTCGTGGGGCGGGTGGTCACGGCTCGGCGACACGCCGGGGGTCGACACGGAGATTTCTCCGGGATTTCTCCCGTCCACAGCCGGTGAGTGGTCTTCCCGCTGGTCAAGCGCGGGATGGGGACGACGGCGACGGGCCGTCCCCCGCTGTCTCCACATGTCGACACGTCTGTGTCCACCGACTTGTCCACAAGTTGTGCAGAACGGGGTGCACAGCGGTGTTGGACGCGTCCGTCCGCACTTCCTAACGTCCTCCTCGGCTCCTCCGCCGGCCCGGACTGTCGGTGCCGCGAGGTAGCAATGACCCGAACACGTGTTCGGACGTGGTGTACGCGTTTCTGGTGCTTCCCCCACCAGACCCCGGCCAGTGGCCGGGGTCTGTTCGCGGGTGCGCCGGTGAGTGGATGGAGGACCTCCGTGGCGGTGGCCGACGACTTCAGCCGACCGATGCCGACGGCGCCGGCGTACGACCGGCAGCCGCCGCAGGACGTCGCGGCGGAGCAGTCGGTGCTCGGCGGCATGCTGCTGAGCAAGGACGCGATCGCCGACGTCGTCGAGGTGCTGCACGGCAACGACTTCTACCGGCCGGCGCACCAGGTGATCTTCGACTGCATCCTCGACCTGTACGGGCGGGGCGAGCCGGCCGACGCGATCACCGTCGCCGCGGAGCTGAACCGCACGGACCAGCTGTCCAAGATGGGCGGCGCGGTCTACCTGCACACGCTCATCCAGTCCACGCCCACGGCGGCCAACGCCGGGTACTACGCCGCGATCGTCGCCGAGCAGGCAGTGCTCCGCCGCCTGGTCGAGGCCGGCACCCGCGTGGTCCAGCTGGGCTACGGCGCCGCGGGCGGCAACGGCGACGTCGACGACATCGTCGACCGCGCCCAGCAGGAGATCTACGACGTCACCGAGAAGCGCATGAGCGAGGACTACTCGCGGCTCGAGGACGTCCTGCAGCCCACGATGGACGAGCTGGACGCCATCGCCTCCCGTGGCGGCACGGCCCGCGGCGTGCCGACCGGCATCCGCGACCTCGACGAGCTCACCAACGGCCTGCAGGCCGGGCAGATGGTGGTCATCGCGGCGCGTCCCGGTGTGGGTAAGGCGCTGGCCCTCGACACGCTCCTCGTGACCCCCACGGGCTGGACCACGATGGGCGAGATCCGCGTCGGCGAGCAGGTCATCGGCTCCGACGGTCGGCCCACCACGGTGGTCGCGGCGACCGAGGTGATGAGCGGGCGTCCCTGCTACGAGGTGCACTTCTCCGACGGCTCGGTGATCGTCGCCGACGCCCAGCACCAGTGGCTCACCGACGACCGGGCGAGTCGCACGTCCGCGCAGGCGGCACGGGTCGGCTACAACCGCACCCGCAACCAGCGGACGTTCGCTGCTGTCCGGACGACGGAAGAGCTGGCCCGTAGCGTCCGCTGCGCCACCGAGGACGCCAGGCCGAACCACTCGGTGACGAACGCTGCTCCCCTCGAGCTGCCCGACGCGGACCTGTCCCTGCCGCCGTACGCGCTCGGCGTGTGGCTGGGGGACGGCACCTCCCGCGCGGCGCACGTCACGAGCGACGACCCGGAGATCGCCGTCTACATCGAGGCCGAGCTCGACGTGGACGACCACGGCACCGTGCAGGGCCTCCTGCGCTCACTGGGGGTGTTCGGGGACAAGCACATCCCCCTGTCCTACCTGCGCGGCTCCGTGGCGCAGCGGCGGGCGTTGCTGGCCGGGCTCCTGGACACCGGCGGCACCGTGACACCGAGCGGCGCCGTGCAGTTCGCTGTCACCAGCCGCCGTCTGGCCGAGGACACGCGTGAGCTGATCGCCGGCCTCGGTCACCGCGTGCGGATGAGCCGCAAGCGTGTGAACGGCCGCAGCGAGCAGTCCTCGACCTGCTACACGCTCACCTTCAGCACCGACGACGAGGTCTTCCGGCTGGAGCGCAAGAAGCTGGTGCACAAGGAGCGCGGTGCGCGCACGTGCACGGCCCGCGGGGTCCGGTTCATCACCGACGTGCGGCCGATCGCCAGCGTGCCGGTCCGGTGCATCCAGGTGGACGCCGAGGACCACCTCTTCCTGGCCGGTCGCAGCTTCATCCCGACCCACAACTCCACCCTGGGTCTGGACATCGCGCGGTCGGCCACGGTGAAGCACCACATGCCCGCCGTCATCTTCTCGCTCGAGATGAGCAAGCACGAGATCACCATGCGACTGCTGTCGGCGGAGGCGAAGGTGCCGCTGCACCACATGCGCGCCGGCACGCTGTCCGACGAGGACTGGTCGAAGCTGGCCCGCCGGATGGGCGAGATCGCCGACGCGCCGCTCTACATCGACGACTCGCCCAACATGACCATGATGGAGATCCGGGCCAAGGCGCGGCGGCTCAAGCAGCGCAACGACCTCAAGCTGGTGGTCATCGACTACCTGCAGCTGATGACGTCGGGCAAGCGGGTGGAGAGCCGCCAGCAGGAGGTCTCGGAGTTCTCCCGTGCGCTCAAGCTGCTGGCCAAGGAGATCGAGGTCCCGGTCATCGCGATGAGCCAGCTCAACCGAGGCTCGGAGCAGCGTCAGGACAAGAAGCCGATGCTCTCCGACCTGCGTGAGTCCGGCTCGATCGAGCAGGACGCCGACATGGTCATGATGATCCACCGCGAGGACATGTACGAGAAGGAGAGCCCGCGGGCCGGCGAGGCCGACATCATGCTGGTCAAGCACCGCAACGGCCCCACCGCGAACGTCACCGTCGCCTTCCAGGGCCACTACAGCCGCTTCGTGGACATGGCGAACTGACGGCACCACCACGACCCGAGAGGCCCGGAGCGACCCGCGCTCCGGGCCTCTCGGCGTCCTCCCCGCCTCTCCCGACGGGCGCAGTTCTGTCACACCCTGCTGCCAGGGTGCCGGCGTGAAGCTGTTGACCGCGACGTACACCGGGCAGGGCGAGCGGGACGGCGACTTCTGCTTCGCCATCGAGGGCGAGCTCGTGCTCGTGGGCGACGTCTGCGCCGCCGACCAGGCCGATCCCGACCCCGACGGCGGCTGTGGCTGCGGCCGTGCGTTCACCGGGATGAGCTCGCACCGCGCCGGCACCACGGCCATGGTGCGCGACCTCGACCTCTCGCTCGACGACCTCCAGCTGGCCGTGGAGGCCCACCTCGTGGCGGCCGGGACCGGACCGGACGTCCTGGGCGACGAGGACTTCGCCGAGCTGGTCGAGGAGGTCGTCCAGGAGACCGCCGCCTTCGCCTCCTGGTGGCCCGTGGGAACGGTCCTCGGGCGGCGCCTGGACTTCGTCCGCCGGCGGACCCTGCCCACCTGAGCGGGCCGACAGGCGGGCCAGTGGGCGGCCGCGTCCCGGTGGGTCCCCGCGGTGTTCCACGTGGAGCACGGCGCCGCGAAGCCCCCTGCCCTGTCGGTGGGCGGGTCCACCCTGACCCCCATGAGCGTCGACCTCTCCGCCGCCGCGGACTTCATGGCCGCATCCGCCCGGCTGCTCGACCGCCGCCGCTTCGACGTGCTGTTCGCGGCGGGGGACGGCGACCGGGCCGCTGCCGCCGACGCCGTCCTGGCCGCCGTCGAGGCGTACCGCAACCCCGACGGCGGCTACGGCTGGGGCCTCGAGCCGGACCTGCGCTCGCGCACCAGCCAGCCCGGCGGCGCGCTGCACGCCCTCGAGGCCATGGTCGACGCCGCCCCCACGACCACCCCGCGGGCCCGGGAGCTCTGCGACTGGCTGGCCGCCGTCACGCTGCCCGACGGCGGGCTGCCGTTCGCGCTGCCCGTGCCCGACCCCGCCGCCTGCGCGCCGTTCTGGGCCGACGCCGACGCCACGACGTCGTCCCTGCAGATCACCGCGGTCGTCGCGGCGGTCGCGCACCGCGTCGCCGCGTACGACCCGCCCGCCGCCGGCCCCCCGGGGCTGGCGACGGCGACCGCGTTCTGCCTGCGCGCCGTCCGGGCGCTCGGCCCCGAGCCGCACGCGCTGGAGCTCGCGTTCGCCGTGGGGCTGCTCGACCGGGTGGCCGGGACCGACCCCGAGGCCGGGGAGCTCCTGGCCGGGCTGCGGCGGCACGTCCCGCCCAGCGGGCTGGTGCACGTGGGCGGGGGCGCGGAGGAGGAGTTCATGCGCGCGCTGGACTTCGCGCCGGAGCCGGACCGTCCCGCCCGGGCCCTCGTCCGCCCGGAGGCGGTCGAGCGGGAGCTGGCGCGGCTCGCCGGCCAGCAGCAGGACGACGGCGGCTGGGCGGTCGACTTCGCCAGCTACAGCCCCGCCGCGGCGCTGGAGTGGCGGGGGCACCGCACCGTCGAGGCCCTGGGCATCCTCCGGGCCAACGGCGTCCTCTGAAGGCGCGAGGGGCCCGGGACGGCGGGCGTCCCGGGCCCCTCGGGGCGACGGCGGTGCGTCAGTGCGGGCGACGAGCCCACCGCGGTCAGGCTGCGGCGGCCTCGGCCATCAGCCGGCGGCGCACGGTCCGCGGGCCGGTGCTCATCTTGTAGAGCTTGACCAGCTGCGAGGGGAGGTTGCGCAGCGTCGTCTTGTCGAGCCAGCCGTTCGGCAGCGACAGCCGGATGATCTTGTGCCAGGCCGACGCGACCTGCTGGGGCATCGGCGCCGAGTGGTAGTTCAGCCCGTAACGGTCGAACAGGTCCCGCACCTGGGGCGCGATCTCGGCGTACCGGTTGCTGGGCAGGTCCGGGAACAGGTGGTGCTCGATCTGGTGCGACAGGTTGCCGGTCATGAGGTGCAGGGCCTTCGAGCCGGAGATGTTGGCCGAGCCCAGCATCTGCCGCAGGTACCACTCGCCGCGGGTCTCACCGTCGATGGACTTCTTCTCGAAGGTCTCCACGCCCTCGGGGAAGTGCCCGCAGAGGATGACGGAGTTCGACCACAGGTTGCGCACCAGGTTGGCCACGAAGTTGGCCGTCAGGGTCGCCAGGAAGTTGGGCCCGGACAGCAGCGGGTGGACGAGGTAGTCCTTGCGGGCCTGCCGGCCGATCTTGCGCAGCACGGCCTTGCCCCGGGCGCGGAACTCGGGGTCCTTGGTCTGCTTCTTCGCGATGACGGCGCCCAGCTCGAGGTCGTAGGCGGCGATGCCGTACTCGAAGAAGCAGGCGTTGATGAAGCTCCACAGCGGCTGCCCGAGGTACATCGGCACCCACGTCTGGTCCTCGTCGACGCGCATGATGCCGTAGCCGAGGTCGTTGTCCTTGCCGATCACGTTCGTGTACGTGTGGTGCAGCTCGTTGTGCGAGTGCTTCCACTGCTCGGCCGGGCTGGCCATGTCCCACTCCCACGTCGTGGAGTGGATCTTGGGGTCCCGCATCCAGTCCCACTGCCCGTGCAGGATGTTGTGCCCGATCTCCATGTTGTCGAGGATCTTGGCCACCGAGAGGCCGATCGTCCCGAGGATCCATGCGGGCGGGAACCCCGACGCCAGCAGCACGGCCCGGCTGCCCAGCTCCAGCTTCCGGTGGACGTCGATGACCTTCCGGATGTAGGCCGCGTCGGCCTCACCGCGGGTGTCGATGACGCTCTGGCGGATCTCGTCGAGCTGCTTGCCGATGAGCTCGATGTCCTCGGTGGTGAGGTGAGCGATCGGGTTGTCGGACTTCTTCTGGAGAACGGTCACGCGTCGGGGCTCCTCAGCGGGTCGTGGAACGGGGTCAGTGGTCGATGTCGCAGGCGCCGGCGGCGGCGCTGATGCAGGTCTGGATGAGGACGCCGTCGCCGGGGGCGGCGGTGGTGACCTCGCCGTTGCGCAGGTCGCGGACCGCGCCCTCGCGCAGCGGCAGCACGCAGCCGAAGCAGATGCCCATCCGGCAGCCGCTCGGCATGAGCACGCCGGCCTCCTCGGCGGCGTCCAGGATCGGCGTCGCGCCGTCGGCCTCCAGCGTCGTGCCGGACTTGGCGAAGGAGACGGTGCCGCCCTCGCCGGCGACGACGACCGTGGGCCGGAAGCGCTCGGTGAACAGCCGGTCGGCCAGCCCGGCCGTCGTCCAGTGGTCCTCGAGCGCCTCGAGCATGCCGACCGGCCCGCAGGCCCAGGTCGCCCGCTCGGCGTGGTCGGGGACGAGCGCCGCGAGCGCGGCTGGGGTGAGCAGGCCGGCGGTCTCGGTGTGCTGCTCGACCAGCCGGACCCGGCCGGCGGCGGCCATCTCGCGCAGCTCGGCGCCGAAGACCACGTCGTCGGCGGTGGGTGCCGAGTGCACGAGGACGACGTCGGTCAGCGCCGGGGAGTTGCGCAGGATGCCCATGACCGGGGTGATGCCGGACCCGGCGGTGACGAACAGCGCCTTGGCCGGGGCCTGCGGCGGGAGGACGAACTCCCCGGCGGCCTGGTCCAGCTGGACGATCGTGCCCGGCTGGGTGCGGTGCACGAGGTGGTTGCTGACCTTGCCGCCCGGGATGGCCTTGACGGTGATGCTGATGCAGCCGTCGGCGCGGTCGAGGTGCGAGGTCAGGGAGTAGGCCCGCCACTGGCGGACGCCGTCCACGTCCACGCCGATGCGCACCCACTGGCCGGGCACGTGGCCACGCCAGTCGGCGCCGGGCCGGATGACGAGCGTGGCGGCGTCGCGGGTCTCGCGGTGCACCGCCTCGACGCGGCCCCGCAGGTCGGCGCCGGGGCGCAGCGGGTTGACCAGGTCGAGGTAGTCGGCGGGCAGCAGCGGGGTGGTGACGAGCTCGGCGAGGCGCAGCGCCCGGTGGCGCAGCGCGCTCAGGGCCGGCCGGGCCGGAGAAGGGCGCGGAACGGTCGCGGTCATGCTTCTGATGGTTCCCAGCCCGGTGTGCGTTTACCTGTGCCCTGGACGTGAACATCGGACCGGATACTGTTCCCTCCGAACAAGACGACGGGACGAGCGAGGCGACCGTGACTGCGGAACTGACCACTTTCACCCCGGAGGTGGCCGCCGCCATGCTCGCCCAGCTGCCCGCGGTGGCCGAGCGCACCGTGGCCGCCATCGTCGTGGAGGTGCCCAGCTACACCGAGGCGTTCCAGGGCGACATGGGGCGGGCGATCGAGAACGCCGTCCAGCTGGCCCTCGGCGGCTTCCTCGAGCTGGCCACCGAGTCCGACGGCGCGGACGCCAGCCGGCCGATCGGCCCGGCGCTGGAGGGCGCGTACGCGCTGGGCCGGGGGGAGGCCAAGCACGGGCGGTCGATGGACGCGCTGCTGGCCGCCTACCGGGTCGGCGCCCGGGTCGCCTGGCGGCACATGAGCGAGACCGCGGTCGCCGCCGGGATGCCGGCCGGCTCGCTGGCCCGCTTCGCCGAGCTGGTCTTCGCCTTCATCGACCAGCTGTCGGCCTCCAGCGCGGCCGGGCACGCCGACCAGCTGGCCACCACCGGCCGGGAGCGCCGCCGGCACCTCGAGCGGCTGGCCGAGCTGCTGCTCGCCGGGAGCCCGGCCTACGACCTGGCGGCCGCCGCGCAGCGCGCGGACTGGACGCCGCCGCGCACCCTCACCGCGGTGCTCCTCCCCGAGGCGCGGGCCCGCAGCGCCCTCGCGCAGCTCGACGCGCGCACCCTGCAGGCCGGCGCCGAACTCCCCGGGGCGGAGCCGTCCGCCGAGCGGGCCGTGCTGCTGGTGCCCGACGCCGAGGGGTTCGCCCGGGCCGGCCTGCTCAAGGCGCTCACCCGGCGGGAGGCCGTGGTCGGGCCACCGCGGCCCTGGCAGGACGCCCGGTCGTCCTACTCGCGGGCGCTGCGCGCGCTGCAGCTGGACCTGCGCCCGGACGGCGACGTCCCCGTGGACACCGAGCTGCGCCTAGCCGACCTCGTCCTGCGGGCCGACGGCGAGGCGCTGGCCGACCTGCGCGCCCAGGTGCTGGCCCCCCTCGACGACCTCGGGGCGGGCGCCCGCGAGAAGCTGCTGGAGACGCTGCGGTCCTGGCTGCTGCACCACGGCCGGCGGGAGAAGGTCGCCGCCGAGCTGTTCGTCCACCCGCAGACCGTGCGGTACCGCATGGGCCAGCTGCGCGAGCGCTTCGGCACCCGGCTCGACCAGCCGCAGTGCGTGCTGGAGCTGACCCTGGCCCTGGGCGTCCCCGAGCCCTGAGATCCGCCCCGGCGTCCCTACGATCGCGGCCGTGACGGGGATCGCCGGGGCCGCGCTGCTGGCCGAGGTGTGGCCGCTGCTGACCGCCGCTCCCCCGCCCGAGCTGCGGGTGTCCGGAGCGACCGGGCTGGGCGGACCGCTCCCGGTGCCCGACCTGGTCGTGGGGGCCGTGGCCGCGCAGCTGGCGGCCGCGGCGCTGGCCCGCGGCGAGCCGGCCGGGGTCGCGCTGGACGCCGGGCACGTGGGCCTGGCCGTCCGCAGCGAGCGGTACGCGGCCGTCGGCGGCCGGCCGGTCGCCCCCGGCTTCGCCCCGCTGTCGCGGTTCTGGCGAACCGCCGACGGCTGGCTGCGGCTGCACGGCAACTACCCGCACCACCGGGCCGCCGCGCTGCGGGTGCTGGGCGAGGACGTCGGGGCGGCGGCGCTGAGCTGGGCGGCCGAGGAGCTGGAGTCGGCCGTCGTGGCGGCCGGGGGCGCCGCGGCCGCCGTCCGGACGCCGGAGCGGTGGGCGGCCGCCGAGC
>NZ_JAQISV010000062.1:0-27114 GCF_048569675.1 Geodermatophilus sp. CPCC 206100 | reverse complement strand
CGACCGGGGTGGGGGGGGGGGGGGGGCGGGGGGGGGGGGGCGCCCCCGGGGGGGGTCGTGGCCGTCGGGCTGGCGGTGGTCGGCGCCACCGGGGTCGCGCTGGCCCGGCGTCGGCGAGGGCTGCCCGCCGTGCGCCGGCTGGTGGCCGCCACCGCGCTGGTCGCCGGGGCGGTGGCCGTGTCGTCGCCGGGGCCCCCGACCCCGGCGGCGTCCCCGACCCCGGCGGCGGTCCCCGTGGTCCTCGCGCCCGGTACGGGGCGCCCCTCCCCCGAGCCGGTCGGCCTCCGCATCCCGGCGGTCGGCGTGGACGCCGCGCTGGACCGGCTGGGCCTCGACCCCGCCGGCGCGCTCGTGCCGCCGGCCATCGGCGCCCGCGCCGGCTGGTACACCGGCAGCCCCGCTCCGGGGGACGTCGGACCGGCGGTGCTCGCCGGGCACGTGGACTCCCGCAGCGGCCCCGCGGTCTTCTGGCGGCTGCGCGAGCTGGCCCCCGGCGACGAGGTCGTCGTCGACCGCGCCGACGGGACGTCGGTGCGGTTCACGGTCACCGCGGTCGAGCGGGCGCCGAAGGCACGGTTCCCCACCGCCGCCGTCTACGGGCCCACGCCGCGGGCGGAGCTGCGCCTGGTCACCTGCGGCGGCGACTTCGACCGGTCGGCGGGGAGCTATCCCGACAACGTCGTGGTGACCGCGGTGGCGGCGTGAGGCAACGGCTCCGTCACCGGCGGCGGTCGCGGGCCCGCCAGCAGGCGGTGTGCCAGTGCCGCCGCCAGTCCGCCGCCGAGTCGGTGTCCCACGGCTCGAGGTCGGAGTCGCGGGCGTAGGCCGGCCAGGTCACCAGGTGCGGCGTGCCCGGCCGGATCTCCTGGTCACACCCCGGGCAGCGGTAGGTCTTGCCCGTCGCCGAGCCGGTCACCGACCGGACCACCCAGTCGCCGTCGCCGCCCTCCTCCACCGGGTCGGGACGGCGGACCGGGTCGCGCCGGGCAGGCCGCGACCCGTTCCGGCTGCTGCGGCGGGGCACGCGGTCAGGGCCTCGCGGAGTCCCGGAACCCGCGGCCGGTCGTGCGGCCCAGGTACCCGGCGGTGACGAGGTGCCCCAGCAGGGGCGCCGGCGCGAGGCCGGGCTCGCGGAACTCGGTGTAGAGCTCCCGCTGGACGGCGAGCGCGACGTCGAGCCCGACGACGTCCAGCAGCTCGAAGGGGCCCATCGGGTAGCCGCAGCCCAGCTTCATCGCCGCGTCGATGTCGTCGGCGGTCGCGTAGTGCGCCTCCAGCATCCGGACGGCGTCGTTGAGGTAGGGGAACAGCAGCGCGTGGACGATGAACCCCGCCCGGTCGGTGCACGAGACCGGGTGCTTGCCCGCCTGCAGCGCCACGGCGTGCGCGGTGGCCGCGACGTCCGGCGCCGTGGCGATGGTGGAGACGACCTCGACCAGCCGCGTTCCCGGGACCGGGTCGGGGACGTGCAGGCCGACGACGTCGGCGGGCCGGCCGCTGGCGCGGGCGCACGCGATCACCGGCAGGCTCGAGGCGGTCGTGGCCAGCACCGCACCGGGCTTGCAGATCTCGCCCAGGTCGGCGAACAGCGCCTGCGTGGTGCCCAGGTCCCCGGCGACCGCCTCGACGACCAGGTCGACGTCAGCGAGGTCGTCCAGCGACGCCCGCACCTCGTCGGGCGTGCGGACGGCGACGACCTGGTAGCCGCCCTGGGCGAGCACCTCGACGATCCCGGTCGCCGTCGTCCCCGAGCCGACGACGCCGACCCGCTGCACCGGGCGGGCACCCTCCGCGACGCCACCGGGAGCCGGGGTGAGGGCGTCGGGGACCACCTCGGCGGAGTCCCGGCCGGCGTAGGTGTAGAAGCCGCGCCCCGTCTTCCGGCCCAGCAGGCCCGCGGTCACCATCTGCCTGATGACCGGGCTCGGCGCGTGCAGCCGGTTGCGCGACTGCTCGTACATCGTGTCGAGGACCTCGTAGGCGGTGTCGATGCCGATGAGGTCCATGAGCGCCAGCGGGCCCATCGGCAGGCCGCAGCCGAGCGTCATGGCGGCGTCGATGTCCTCGCGGGTGGCGTAGCGGTCCTCGTACATCGACACCGCGTGGTTGAGGTAGCCGAACAGCAGCGCGTTGGCGATGAACCCCGCCCTGTCGCCGATGGTCACGTCGACCTTGCCCAGCCGGGCGGCCAGCGCCTCGACGTCCTCGACCACCGAGGGCTCGGTGACGACGGTGCGCACGACCTCGACCAGCTTCATGACCGGCGCCGGGTTGAAGAAGTGCATCCCGATGACCTTGCGCGGCCGGCCGCTGGCCACCGCGATCTCGGTGACCGACAGGCTCGAGGTGTTCGTGGCGAGGATGGTGTCCGGCGGGCAGATCCCGTCGAGCGCGGAGAAGATCGCGCGCTTGAGCTCCATCCGCTCCGGGACCGCCTCGATGACCAGTTCCGCGTGCGCGAGGTCCTCGAGCGAGGTGCCGAAGCGGATCCGCTCGACGATCGCGTCCCGGTCCTCGGGTGCCAGCCTGCCGCGCGCCACGGCGCGTCCGGTGGAGTGGTCCACGTGCCCGCGCCCGCGGGCCACGGCCGCGTCGTCGACGTCCACGGCGGTCACCGCCAGGCCGGCCCGGGCGAGCACCTCGGCGATGCCGGCACCCATGGTGCCGAGCCCGACGACGCCGACCTCGGTCAGTTCTCTGGCCACGCCGCCAAGGTAGCGGAGGGCGAGGAACGCGCTCGGCGCTGTCGGCTCCTCTGCAGGGGCCCGCCGCGAGCTCGCCAGCGGTGGGGGGCAGCGGGGTCCGCCATCAGAACAGCCGCTGGGAGGGGTCGTCGGTGCCCTTGAGGACGGCGTAGTCGACGGTGAGGCAGTCGATGCCGCGGTCGCCGGCGAGCACCCGCGCCTGCGGCTTGATCTCCTGCGCGGCGAACACCCCGCGGACCGGCGCGAGCAGCGGGTCGCGGTTGAGCAGCTCCAGGTAGCGGGTGAGCTGCTCGACGCCGTCGATCTCCCCGCGCCGCTTGACCTCGACGGCGACGGTGCGGCCGTCGGCGTCCCGGCAGAGCAGGTCGACCGGGCCGATGGCGGTCGGGTACTCCCGGCGCACCAGCGACCAGCCGGCCCCGAAGGTCTCCACGTGCAGGGCGAGCAAGCGCTGCAGCTCGGCCTCCACGCCGTCCTTCTGCAGGCCGGGGTCGACGCCCAGCTCGTGCGACGAGTCGTGCTCGACCGACTCGATGGTGATGACGAGCTGCTCGCCGGCCTTGTTGGTGACCGTCCAGGTGCCGCTGCCGTCGACGAGCTCGTCCTTGAGCGTGCAGGGCGGGCTCATCCAGTTGAGCGGCTTGTAGGCGCGGTCGTCGGCGTGCACGGACACCGAGCCGTCGGACTTCACGAGCAGCAGCCGCGGCGCCATGGGCAGGTGGGCGGTGAGCCGTCCGATGTAGTCCACCGAGCAGCGGGCGATGACCAGGCGCACGGGGTCCGACGGTACCGAACCGGCAACGACCCGCCCGGGGAGGCGGGGGCCGGCCCCGGGGAGCGGCATCCTGGCCGGGTGAGCCGAGCCCTGCGACCCGTCGCCGTCGTGCTGGTGCTCCTGCTGGGCGCGTGCGCCGACCGGGGCGGCGACGCCGGCACGCCCGGGCCCGCCGCCGACGGCCCCGGCCGGCTGGTGCTGCAGGTGGAGTACGTCGGCGGCCTGGTGACCCCGGAGACGCTCGCCGCCCGGCTGCCGCTGGTCAGCGTCTACTCCGACGGCCGCGTGCTCGCCGAGGGGCCGCAGATCGCGATCTACCCCTCCCCCGCCCTGCCCAACGTGCTGGAGTGGCAGCTGGGCGCCGACGCCGTGGACGCGGTCGTCGACCGGGCGATCGCCGCCGGGGTGACCGGCACCGGCGACCTCGGCAGCCCGCCGATCGCCGACGCACCCGCCACCCGGTTCACGCTCGTCACCGAGGAGGGCAGCGCGGTGCGGGAGGTGCAGGCGCTGTTCGAGCTGCCCGACGCCAGCGGCCTCACGCCCGAGCAGCAGACCACCCGAGGGGAGTTGATGGGGCTGCTCGACGTCCTCACCGCCCCGGAGGGCCCGCTGGGTGCCGAGGGGCCGGAGCCCTACCGGCCGGACGCGGTCGCGGCGGTGGTGACCGCCGCCGCCGAGCCGGAGCCCGAGCTGGTCCAGCCGGAGGTGCCCTGGCCCGGCCCCGCGCTGCCCGGGGAGCCGCTGGAGGAGCGGCTGGGCCTCTCCTGCGTGGTCGCCCGCGGCGCGGAGGCCGCGGCCGTCCTGGAGGCCGCGGCCGGGGCGAACGCGCTGACCCCCTGGCTGGCCGGCGACGGCGGCCGCTGGGCGCTCACGCTGCGCCCGCTCCTGCCGCACGAGACCGGCTGCGCCGACCTGTCCGGGCAGTAGGACGACAGCGGCCCGGCCCTCCGGGAGGAGGACCGGGCCGGTGTCGTCGGTCCCCGCGGGGACCGGCAGGCACTACACGGTGGCGGGCTCGCGCAGGTCGGCGTCCACCCCACCGCGCTCGTCGACGCGTGCCAGCGGGTCGATCGTCGAGGTGGCCCGGTAGCGGTCCACGTCGAGGATGCCCTCCCGCTTGGCGACGATGGTCGGGACGAGCGCCTGACCGGCGACGTTCACCGCGGTGCGGCCCATGTCGAGGATCGGGTCGATGGCCAGCAGGAGACCGACACCGGCCAGCGGCAGGCCCAGGGTGGACAGCGTCAGCGTCAGCATCACCACCGCGCCGGTGACCCCGGCGGTGGCCGCCGAGCCGACGACGGAGACCAGCGCGATGAGCAGGTAGTCGGTGATCGACAGGTCGACCCCGAAGAACTGCGCCACGAAGATCGCCGCCAGCGCCGGGTAGATCGCCGCGCAGCCGTCCATCTTCGTCGTCGCCCCGAGCGGGACGGCGAAGGACGCGTAGGTCCGCGGGACGCCGAGGTTCTGCTCGGTCACCCGCTCGGTCACCGGCAGCGTGCCGATCGAGGAGCGGGAGACGAAGGCCAGCTGGATGGCCGGCCAGGCACCGGCGAAGTACCGCAGCGGCGAGAGGCCGTGCAGCCGCAGGAGCACCGGGTAGACCACGAAGAGCACGAGGGCCAGGCCGATGTAGACCGCGCCGGCGAAGACGCCGAGCGAGCTGAGGGACTCCCAGCCGTAGCTGGCGACCGCGTTGCCGATGAGGCCGACGGTGCCGATCGGGGCCAGAAGGATGACCCACCACAGCACCTTCTGCACGATGGCCAGCGCGGAGCGGGTCAGCGCGAGGAACGGCTCGGCCGGCGCGCCGACCTTGAGCGCCGCGATGCCGACGGCGGCCGCGATGACGATCAGCTGCAGGACGTTGAACGACAGCCCGATCGAGCCGTCGTCGTGCGCGGCGGCCTGCAGGCCGAAGATGTTGCCGGGCACGAGGCCGTTGAGGAAGTCCCACCACGAGCCGGTGGTCCCGGGGTCGGTCTGGGCGGCGGCGTCGACGGAGCTGTTGCGGCCGGGCTGGGTGAGCAGGCCGAGGCCGATGCCGATGCCGACGGCGATCAGCGCCGTGATGGCGAACCACAGCAGGGTCTGGCCGGCCAGGCGGGCGGCGTTGGAGACCTGCTTGAGGTTGGCGATGCTCACGATGACCGCGGTGACGATCAGCGGCGGGACCAGCGCCTTGAGCAGCGTCACGAAGGTGCTGCCGATGGTCTGCAGGGTGCTGGTCAGCCAGTTGGGGGTGCCGTCGGCGACGGGACCCAGGTCACGGGCGACGAGCCCGAGGGCGACGCCCAGCACGAGGGCGAGGAGGACCTGCGCCGCGAACGGGACGCGGCGGAGACGAGCGAGCACGGAGGTGCCTTCCGGGGGACGGGCGGGACAGAGGGGCGGACCGGGCGCGGGGAGCGCACTCAGCCGTCGGCCGTCATCCGCCCGAAGTCGAGCGCGCGCCGCCGGGTCAGGCCCCACACGTTGCGCACGCTGGGGTCAAGGCGCCCCGCCGCCCGCACCATCCCGCGTGTGCCCGAACTCACCGCGGCCTGGGCGGCCCCGTCCCGGGTCCCGCCCCGAGCCTGCGAGGGGTGGGGAGGACGGGGTCCTTCGTCAGTCGGGCCAGATCGGCCGGCGCTTGCCCAGGAAGGCGGTCATGCCCTCGACGGCGCCGGGCAGCTGGCTGGCCGAGGCCATGACCTCCACGGCGGTCGCGTAGGCGTCCCGCTCCGGGCGGTCGAGCTGGGCGTACATGGTCTGCTTGCCCCAGGCCTTGCTGGCGCGCGACCCGCGGGTGGCCCGGCCCATGAGGTCGGCGACGGCCTCGTCGAGGTCCGCGTCGGGCACCACCCGGTTCACCAGCCCCCAGTCCAACGCGGTGGCCGCGTCGATGACGTCGCCGGTGAGCGCCAGCTCCATCGCGCGCTTGCGGCCCACGTTGCGGGCGATCGCCACCATCGGCGTGTGGCAGAACCAGCCGCCCTTGCCGCCCGGTGCCGCGAAGCCGGCGGACTCGGCGGCCACCGCGAGGTCGCAGGAGGCGACCAGCTGGCAACCGGCGGCCGTGGCCAGGGCGTGCACCCGGGCGACCACGACCTGCGGTACGCCCTGCAGGGTCTGCATGAGCTCGGTGCACAGCTGCAGGAGGCTGCGCACCTCGACCACCGGGCGGCCGGCGACGTCGGCGAAGTCGTGCCCGGCGCTGAACACCGGCCCCTCCGCGGCGAGCACGATGCCGGCGGCGCTGCTCCCCCCGGCCTCGGTGACCGCGGCGAGCAGCTGACCGAGGTGGTCCCGGGAGAGAGCGTTGCGCTTCGCCGGGCGGCACATCGTGATGGTGACGACGTCGCCGTCGCGCTCGACCCGGGGGGCTCCCGCAGCGTCCATGGACCGACGCTAGCCGACGCGATCGGCCCCGTCCCCGGCGTGCAGCACACCCCGGCCGCGCTCCTTCGCGCCGTACATCGCGACGTCCGCCTCCTGCAGGACGTCCTCGAACGTGGTCCCCGGCCCGGCCATGGCCAGCCCGATGCTCGCCGAGACCCGCACGCTGCGCCGGCCCACCTCGACCTCGTCGACCAGCGCGCCGACGAGCCGCTGGCCGATCCGCGCCGCGGTCTCCCGGTCCAGGCCCGGCAGGACGGCGGCGAACTCGTCGCCGCCCAGCCGGCCCACCACCGCGTCGGGCACGTCCTCCAGGGTGTCGCGCAGCCGCTCGGCGAGCCGGACCAGCAGCTGGTCGCCGACGGCGTGGCCGCCGCGGTCGTTGACCTCCTTGAAGCGGTCGACGTCGATGAACAGGACCGCCCCGCCGCCGCTCGCCAGCGCCGCCCGGCCGGCGTCGAGCAGGTGCCCGCGGTTCGCGAGGCCGGTGAGGGGGTCCTGGCGGGCGACGCGGGTCAGGGCCCGGCGCCAGCCGTCGGCGTCGGTCGCGACCGTGGTCAGCCGGTCGACGGTCTCGTCGAGCAGCAGCTGCTGGGCGGCGTCGGCGTCCGGGGAGAGCTCCCGGACCGCCCCGGCCAGCAGGTCGAGGACGCCCTCGAGCGGGCTGCCCGTGGCGACCGCCTCCAGGACCCGGCCCTGCAGCGCCAGCAGGCGGGCGTCCCAGCGGTGGGTGGCGACCTGGCGGCGCAGGGAGAGGACGCTGCGCACGAGGCGGACCTGGATCTCCAGGGCGTCGAGGTCGTCCCCGGAGAAGGTCCGGACGTCGTCGTCGAAGACGCCGAGCGAGCCGAGGACGAAGCCGTCCTCGTCGATGAGCGGAACGCCGAGGTAGGAGCGGATCGCGCCGGCCGCGACCGCCGGGTTCTCCGCGAAGACCGGGTGGGCCAGCGCGTCCGACACCTCCAGCGGCGCGCCGGTCGCCACCACGTACGCGCAGAACGACAGCTCGTCGGGGACGTGCGAGAACGGCACGCCGACGCCGATCTCGGCGGGGAAGCACTGCAGGTCGGGCCCGACCAGGTTGATGACCGCGATGGGCGCGTCCAACGCGCGGGCCATGTACGCGACGACGGCGTCGAGGTCGGCGTCGCCGGCGTGGCCGGCGAGCCGGTAGCTGGCGACCGCGGCGAGCCGGGCGGGGTCGGCGACGGCGGAACGGGGGCTCGGCACGGCGCCGCACGGTAGCGGCAGTGGGTCACTGTGCACACACGCTGCGGCACGGTCCCTGCGATTTCTCGCGGCGGTGCATGATCCGGGCATGGATCCCGTGCGGTTCGGACTGGTGGGGTACGGCTTCGGCGGCCGGTACTTCCACGCCCCCCTGCTGGCCGCCGCCGCCGAGTGCCACCTGCTCGGCGTGGTGACCACGTCCCCCGAGCGGCGCGCGCAGGTCGCCGCCGAGCACCCCGGCCTCGCGACGTTCGCCTCGCTGGAGGAACTGGCCGGCGCCGGCGCGGAGGCGGTGGCGATCTCCACGCCGGCCGACACCCACACGGCGCTCACCGACCAGGCGCTGCGCCTGGGTCTCGCGGTCGTCTGCGACAAGCCGTTCGCGCTCGACGCGGCGGCCGCCCGCGGGTCGGTGGAGCTCGCCGCGGAGCTGGGCCGGGCCCTGGCGCCCTACCAGAACCGGCGCTGGGACTCCGACTTCCGCACCGTGCGGGCGCTGGTCGAGAGCGGGCGGCTGGGCACCGTCACCCGGTTCGAGTCCCGCTTCGAGCGGTTCAGCCCCGAGCCCGGCCCGCCGGCGTCCGGGGGCGGCACGCTGCGGGACTTCGGCAGCCACCTGGTCGACCAGGCCCTGGTCCTGCTCGGGCCGGTGACCAGCGTCTACGCCGAGTGGCGGCTGCGCGAGGGAGGCCTGGACGACGACGTGTTCCTCGCCCTCACCCACGCCGACGGCGCCCGGTCGCACCTGGCCGGCAGCTGGAGCGAGGGCGCTCCGGGACTGCGCTTCCGGGTCACCGGCTCCGCCGGCAGCTACGTCGTGGACGGCCCGATGGACGGCCAGGAGGACGCGCTGGTCGCCGGTCGCCGCCCCGGCGGTGCGGACTGGGGCGCCGAGCCGCCCGAACGGTGGGGGCGGCTCCGGCGCGGGGACGACGGTGAGACGGTGCCCACCGAGCCCGGGGCGTGGGACACCTTCTACCCCGCCTTCGCCGCCGCCGTCCGCGGGCGGGGCCCGGTGCCGGTCGACCCGCGCGACGCCGTGGCCACCGCGACCGTGCTCGACGCCGCCCGGCACAGCGCGGCCGAGGGCGTCCTCGTCCGGCTCTAGGACGCCGGCGGGGGGCGTCGGCGTTCAGCCCGGCCCGCCCGCGGTGGCACACTGGCAGGGGTCCCAGGAGGAGGACCGACCATGCCCATCGGAGTCGGCAGCAACCTGCACTACCTGGTCGGGCCGGGGATCGCCTTCGTCGTCATCGGCCTGCTGGCGCTGTTCCTGCGCTGGGCGTTCGGCTCCGGCGAGGACCGCCGGCCGCCGTCGGACGACGGGTTGCTCACCCGGATCGCGACCCTCTCCCGCCGCGAGTCGGCGCTCGCCCTGCGCGCGGTGCTGTCGGACGCGGGCATCCGGTCCACGGTGCGCGTTCCCGGGCCGCACCGGGCCGAGGTGCTCGTCTTCCCGGAGGACGCCGAGCGCGCGCGGACGCTCGCGGCCTCGTTCCCGGGGGGCTGAGGGCCGGTCAGTCCGGCCGCTGGACCCGCTCGATCCGGACGCCGAGGCCACGCAGCTGCTCCACGAAGTCGGGATAGCCGCGGTCGACGTGGTGCACGTCCTGGACCTCGGTCACGCCGTCGGAGACCAGCCCCGCGAGCACCAGCCCCGCCCCGGCGCGGATGTCGGTGGCCAGCACCGGGGCGCTGGAGAGGCGCTCGCGGCCGCGGATCACGGCGTGGTGCCCGTCGATGCGCACCGAGGCGCCGAGCCGGACCAGCTCGTTGACGAACATGAACCGGCCCTCGAACACGTTCTCGGTGATGAGCGCGGTGCCGGTGGAGACCGCCGCGAGCGCGACCGCCATGGGCTGCAGGTCGGTCGGGAAACCCGGGTAGGGCAGCGTGACGACGTCCACGCACCGGGGCCGCCCGTCCATCGCCACCCGGATGCCGTCGGGCAGCGCCTCCACGTGCGCCCCGGCGTCGGTCAGCTTGTCCAGCGCCACGGTGAGGTGGTCGGCGACGGCCCGCTCGATGACGACGTCCCCGCGGGTCATGACCGCCCCGATGGCCCACGTGCCGGCCACGATCCGGTCCGGCACGGTCGTGTAGGTGACCGGCTTCAGCGTCGTGACGCCCTCGACGGTGATCGTCGAGGTGCCGGCCCCCTCGATCTGGGCGCCCATCGCGGCGAGCATCGAGCACAGGTCGGAGATCTCCGGCTCGCGGGCGGCGTTGTCGATGACCGTGGTCCCCTCGGCCAGCACCGCGGCCATGACGAGGTTCTCCGTGGCTCCCACCGAGGGGAAGTCCAGCCAGATCGAGGTCCCGGTCAGCCGGGGTGCGGTGGCGACGAGGAAGCCGTGCTCGCTCTCGATGGTCGCGCCGAGCCGCTCGAGGCCGGAGATGTGCATGTCCAGGCCGCGGGAGCCGATCGCGTCACCGCCGGGCAGCGCGACGCGGGCCGAGCCGCACCGGGCCACCAGCGGGCCCAGGACGCTGATGGAGGCCCGCATCTTGCGCACCAGGTCGTAGTCGGTCTCGGTCGCCGGGTCGTCGGGCACGTCGACGACGATCCGGCCGCCGCCGTGCGCGTGCCGCTCGTAGCTGACCTCGCACCCCAGCCGGCGGAGCACCTCGCTCATGATCGACACGTCGAGGATGTCGGGGACCTCCTCGAGCGTGGTCCGGCCCGGCGCCAGCAGCGCGGCCGCCATGAGCTTCAGGGCGCTGTTCTTGGCGCCGGTGACGCGGACCCGACCGGTCAGCGCCGTGCCGCCGGTGACCTCGAAGCACTCCACCGGCCCACCCTACGGCGGCCCCGCTGCCGGGTCCCGCCGCGAGCGGTGCGCGGTGGGGGCAGCGGGGGCCTTCTCCTAGGCTCACCGCATGACGGTCCGGCTGACCCGCATCTACACGAAGACCGGCGACGCCGGCCAGACGCACCTCGGCGACATGAGCCGGGTGGCCAAGACCGACCCCCGGCTGGTGGCCTACGCCGACGTCGACGAGGCCAACAGCGTGCTCGGGGTGGCGCTGGCGCTCGGTTCGCCCGCGCCGGAGCTCGCCGTGCTGCTGCGCAGCGTCCAGAACGACCTGTTCGACGTCGGCGCCGACCTGTGCAGCCCGGTCACGCCCGACCCGGAGTTCCCGCCGCTGCGGATCACCGCGGCCTACACCGAGCGGCTCGAGGCGGCCTGCGACACCCACAACGAGGCGCTGCCCACGCTGAGCAGCTTCATCCTGCCCGGCGGCACCGCCCTGGCCGCGCTGCTCCACCAGGCGCGGGTGGTCACCCGGCGGGCCGAGCGCAGCGTCTGGGCACTGGTGGCGGCCGACGGCGAGCGCACCAACGCCGAGACGGCGCGCTACCTGAACCGGCTGTCGGACCTGCTGTTCATCCTCGCGCGGGAGGCCAACCCCGGCGGGGACGTGCTGTGGGAGCCCGGAGCGCACAGCGGGGCGCACGCCCAGAAGGCCGCCCGCGAGGACTGATCGGCCCCCTTGCAGGGGCCCGCCCCGAGCCTGCGAGGGGTGGGGGCAAGGGGGTCCTTGCTCAGCGGACCGGCGGCGCGGACTCCACCCAGGAGAGGAAGCCGGTCACCGTCGACGGTTCCATGGCCAGCTCGCGGCGCCCGTCGCCGGTGTCGCACGACAGGACGACGACGTCGGGCGGCAGCGCGACGTCGTCCGAGCCGGCGGGGCGGCGCCCCTCGACCCGGAACCCGGCCCGGCACAGGCGGTGCTGCGGGCGGACCGACAGCGACAGCGCCCGGTACCAGAGCAGGGTCTCACCGCCGTACCAGGCCACGCCCACCGACCAGCGGCCCGAGCTGCCGGGCCGCAGCCACATGGTGACCGCGCCGAGCCCGGAGAGGAGGAAGCGCCGGCGGAGCAGGAAGGCCACCACCACGGCGACCACCAGCACCCCGGCCACGACCAGCAGGGCGGTGGTCATCGGAGGGGCCGGGACGTCGGTACGAGCTCAGGCGTCCTGACCGGCGGCCCGCAGCCGGGACTGCGCGCGGCGCGCGGCGGCGAGGGCCTCGGGGTCGTCGCCGTCCTGCTCGGCGCGCCGCAGCGCCTCACGGGCGCGCTCGACGTCGATCTCGGAGGAGATCTCCGCGGTCTCGGCGAGGATGGACACGCCCCGCTGGGTCACCGACAGGAAGCCGCCGTGGGCGGCGACGATCAGGTCCTCGCCCTCGGTCGTGCGGATCGTGACCACGCCGCCGGGCGCGAGCTCACCGAGCAGCGGCGCGTGCCCCGGCAGGACACCGAGCTCGCCCTCGGTGGTGCGGGCGATGACCATGCTGGCCTCGCCGGACCAGATCCGCCGCTCGACGGCCACCAACTCGACCTGCAGGGTCGCCACGACACTCCTCGGGGTCCACCGCCGGGCGGTGCGGGGTCGCCGCGTCCAGGTGGACACGCCGACGGGTCGGTAGCCACTCTAGTGGCGCACCGGCGGCGCCCGAGCGGGAGGTCCCGCCGCGGGGCCGCGGGCGGGTCCGCCCTCAGGCGGCCCGTCGGTAGAGAACGGTCCAGCGGCCGACCCGCAGCCACGGACGGCGCACCGTCGAGGACGGGGCCCAGTGCTCGGTCACGTACTCCCGGCCGCTGGTGTACGGGACCCCCGCGGACGGCGGCCAGCTCCAGTCGGCGCCGTCCGGCCTGGTCTCGGCTGTGCCGTCCACTCGCGTCTCCCGTGCCGCGCCCGGGTGCTCCGGGCCTGCGTGCTGGTCGTCGGCCCGAGCATCCCGCGCCGGGCGCGGGTGCACCAGGACCGTCATCCCGTTGACGTACACCCACTACCCGTCGCAGCCGAGCCGACACGCGAACGGCCGGGCTCCCTCAGCGGGGAGCCCGGCCGTCACGCTGTTCGGCCCCGGTGCAGGGCCCCGCGCTGAGCTTGCGACGCGCGAGGGGCAGCGGGGTCCTCCTACTTCTTCAGCTTGCTCGCGTTGCGCTCGAGGTCCTCGAGGCCACCGCACATGAAGAAGGCCTGCTCCGGCACGTGGTCGTAGTCGCCCTCGGCCAGCGCCTTGAACGCCTGCAGGGTCTCGGCGAGGGGCACGAACGACCCGGGCTGACCGGTGAAGGCCTCGGCCACGAACATGTTCTGCGACAGGAACCGCTCGATCCGCCGGGCGCGGTTGACGGTGACCTTGTCCTCCTCGGAGAGCTCGTCGATCCCGAGGATGGCGATGATGTCCTGCAGCTCCTGGTAGCGCTGCAGGATCCGCTGCACCTCACGGGCGATCGAGTAGTGCTCCTGGCCCACGTACTGCGGGTCGAGGATCCGGCTGGTGGAGTCCAGCGGGTCCACGGCCGGGTAGATGCCCTTCTCCGAGATCGGCCGGGAGAGCACGGTCGTCGCGTCGAGGTGGGCGAACGTGGTGTGCGGCGCCGGGTCGGTGATGTCGTCGGCGGGCACGTAGATGGCCTGCATCGAGGTGATCGAGTGGCCGCGGGTCGAGGTGATCCGCTCCTGCAGCTCGCCCATCTCGTCGGCCAGGGTCGGCTGGTAACCCACGGCGGAGGGCATGCGGCCCAGCAGCGTGGAGACCTCCGAGCCGGCCTGCGTGAACCGGAAGATGTTGTCGATGAAGAGCAGGACGTCCTGGCCCTTCTCGTCGCGGAAGTACTCCGCCATCGTCAGCGCGGACAGCGCCACCCGCAGCCGGGTGCCTGGCGGCTCGTCCATCTGGCCGAAGACCAGCGCGGTCGAGTTGATGACGCCGGACTCGGTCATCTCCGTGATGAGGTCGTTGCCCTCACGGGTTCGCTCGCCGACGCCGGCGAACACCGACACGCCACCGAACTCCTGGGCGACCCGGCGGATCATCTCCTGGATGAGCACCGTCTTGCCCACGCCGGCACCGCCGAACAGGCCGATCTTCCCGCCGGCCACGTAGGGCGTGAGCAGGTCGATGACCTTGATGCCGGTCTCCAGCATCTCGGTGCGACCCTCGAGCTGGTCGAACCGCGGCGCGTGCCGGTGGATCTCCCAGCGCAGGGCGTCGGCACCGTAGCCGGGCTCGTCCAGGCACTCGCCGAGGGCGTTCCACACGTGGCCGGTGACGGCGTCGCCGACGGGCACGGAGATCGCCGAGCCGGTGTCGCGCACCTCGGCACCGCGGATCAGGCCGTCGGTCGGTGCCATGGAGATGGTGCGGACCACGTTGTCGCCCAGGTGCTGGGCGACCTCGAGGGTCAGGGTCTTGCCCAGGTCGGCGAGGGTGACCTCCACCTTCAGGGCGTTGAACAGGTCGGGCATCGCGTCGCGCGGGAACTCGACGTCGACGACCGGCCCGGTGACCCGGACGACGCGGCCGGTCGTCTGGGTGGTCGGACGGTCCTCGGTGACGGTCATGTGTAGTGCTCTCCTGCCCTCGGGCTCGGTTGCTTCCGCGTCTTCAGTGTCCCCGCCGGGGCGGGGTGGGGGTCAGTCGTCGGCGCCGGCCGACACGAGGGCGTCGGCGCCGCCGACGATCTCGCTGATCTCCTGGGTGATCTCGGCCTGGCGGGCCTGGTTCGCCTGCCGGGACAGGTTCTTCGCCAGCTCCTCGGCGTTGTCCGACGCCGACTTCATCGCCCGCCGCCGCGACGCCGACTCCGACGCCGCGGACTCCAGCATCGCCGCGAAGATCCGGGTCGTGACGTACTTGGGCAGGAGCGCGTCGAGCAGCGCGTCGGGCGAGGGCTCGAACTCGTAGGAGGTCGGCACCCCGGTGTCGTTGGTGACACCGGCCTCCCGGTCCTCCCGCTCGTAGTCGAACTCCTCGACCTCCTCGACCTCCAGCGGGGCCATCCGCTTGGCGACGGGCACCTGGGCGAGCAGCGAGCGGAACTCGGTGTAGACGATGTGCAGCTCGTCCACGCCCTGCACGCCCTCGGCCCCGGCCTCGTCGTCCTCACCGGCGGTGAAGGCGGCGATCAGCTCCTCCCCCACGCGCTGGGCGTCGGGGTAGGTGGGCTGCTCGGAGAACCCGGTGAAGGTGTCGGCCATCGTGCGGTGCCGGAAGGAGTAGTAGGTCTCCCCCTTGCGGCCGACCACGTAGAGGACCGGCTCCTTGCCCTCCTGGCGCAGCAGCGAGAGCAGCTCCTCCGTGCGGCGCAGCACGTTGACGTTGTACGAGCCGGCGAACCCGCGGTCGGAGGTGATGACCAGGACCGCCGCGCGCCGCGGGTTCTGCCGCTCGGTGAGCAACGGGTGGTCCAGCGACGCGGAGGACGCCAGCGCCGACAGCACCCGGGTGATCTCCCGGGCGTAGGGCTTGGAGGCCTCCACCCGGGCCTGGGCGCGCACGATGCGGGCACCGGCGATCAGCTCCTGCGCCGAGAAGATCTTCTTCGTCGACTTCGTGGAGCGGATGCGGCGCCGCAGCGCGCGGAGGTTGCTGGCCACGGTCAGGCGCTCCGCTTGACCTGGACGCGCTCCTGGCCGCGCTGGGACGCGTCCATCGCCTCGGCCTCGGGCTCGTTGAGGTGCAGGTTCTCGCCGTCGGAGGTCTGGAACTGGCGGTAGAACTCCTCGACCGCCGACTCCAGGGTGCCGACGGCGTCGTCACCGAGCACCCGGGTCTGCCGGATCTCGTCGTAGACCCCGCTGTTGCCGCGGCCGATGAAGTCGAGGAACTCGGCCTCGAAGCGGCGGACCTCCGGCACCGGCACCCGGTCGAGCTTGCCGGTGGTGCCCAGCCACAGCGAGACGACCTCACGCTCCACCGGGAACGGCGTGTACTGGCCCTGCTTGAGCAGCTCGACCAGACGCTGCCCGCGCTCGAGGGTGGCGCGACTGGAGGCGTCCAGGTCGGAGGAGAACGAGGCGAACGCCTCGAGCTCGCGGAACTGGGCCAGGTCCAGCCGCAGCCGCCCGGCGACCGACCGCATCGCCTTGATCTGCGCCGAGCCGCCGACGCGCGACACCGAGATACCGACGTTGATGGCCGGGCGGACACCGGAGTTGAACAGACCCGTCTCGAGGAAGATTTGCCCGTCGGTGATCGAGATGACGTTGGTCGGGATGTAGGCCGACACGTCGTTGCCCTTGGTCTCGACCAGCGGCAGGCCGGTCATCGAGCCCGCACCGAGGTCGTCGGACAGCTTGGCGCAGCGCTCCAGCAGGCGGGAGTGCAAGTAGAAGACGTCGCCCGGGTAGGCCTCGCGGCCCGGCGGACGGCGCAGCAGCAGCGAGACGGCGCGGTAGGCCTCGGCCTGCTTGGACAGGTCGTCGAACACGATCAGGACGTGCTTGCCCTCGTACATCCAGTGCTGGCCGATGGCCGAGCCGGTGTAGGGGGCGATGTACTTGAAGCCCGCGGCCTCCGACGCCGGCGCGGCGACGATGGTCGTGTACTCCATCGCGCCGGCCTCCTCGAGGGCGGCGCGGATGGCGGCGATCGTGGAGCCCTTCTGGCCGACCGCGACGTAGATGCAGCGCACCTGCTGCTGCGGGTCGCCGGTGGCCCAGGCTTCCTTCTGGTTGATGATCGTGTCGGTGACGATCGCGGTCTTGCCGGTCTGCCGGTCACCGATGACCAGCTGCCGCTGGCCCCGGCCGATCGGCGTCATGGCGTCGATGGCCTTGATGCCGGTCTGCAGCGGCTCCTTGACCGACTGCCGCTGCACCACGGTGGGCGCCTGCAGCTCGAGGGCACGCCGGCCGGTGGTGGCGATCGGACCGGCGCCGTCGATCGGGTTGCCCAGCGGGTCGACGACGCGGCCGAGGTAGCCGTCGCCGACCGCGACGGAGAGGACCTCGCCCGTGCGGCGGACCTGCTGGCCCTCCTCGATGCCGGAATAGTCGCCGAGGACGACGACACCGACCTCGCGGACGTCCAGGTTCAGCGCCAGACCGCGGACGCCGCTCTCGAACTCGAGCAGCTCGTTGGTCATGACCGAGGGCAGGCCCTCGACCCGGGCGATGCCGTCGCCGGCCTCGGTGACGATCCCGACCTCTTCCCGGGAGACGTCCGGGGAGTAGTCGGTGACGTAGTTCTGGATGGCACTGCGGATCTCGTCTGCGGAGATCGTCAGCTCGGCCATGGGTCCGTCCTCTTCCCTGCTGGGTCGTGTCTGTCTGCTGGATCGGGGCTCGGGAGCGAGCTGTGGGGCTCAGCCGACCAGTCGTCGGCCGGCGGCCTCGAGACGGTGGGCGACACTGCCGTCGACGACCTCGTCACCGACGCGGATGACCAGCCCGCCGAGGACGCTGGGGTCCACGGTCACCTGCAGCCCGATCGCCCGCCCGTAGAGGCGGCTGAGCACGTCGGTCAGCCGGCGCTCCTGCTGCGGGGTGAGCGCGATCGCCGTGGTGACGCGGGCGACCGACTGGCCGCGGCGGCCGGAGGCAACCTCGGAGAGCCGCTCGATGACGTTCTCGGCGTTGCCGGCGTACCGGCTGGTCAGGTGGGTCCGCAGCAGCAGGGCGGTGACGGGGCTGACCCGTCCCGCGAGGAGCTGCTCCAGCAGCGCGGTCTTGCCGGCCGCCGGGGCGGTGCGGTCCCCGAGCACCCGGGAGAGGTCGGGGTCGCCGCCGACGATCCGGCCGAACCGGAACAGGTCGTCCTCGACGCCGTCGAGCTCACCGCGCTCCGCCGCGGCGTCGAGGGCCGCGTCGGTGGCGAGGGTCTCCGTCGCCTCGACGAGGTCCAGCGGCCGCGACCAGCGCTGCCGGGCCACCGTCTCCACGAGGTCCAGGGTCGCCCCCGAGACCTTCCCGTCGAGCACCCGTCGCGCCAGGCCGGCCCGGTCGGCCGGCGTGCCCGACGGGTCGGACAGGGCACGGCGCAGGGCGACCTGGTCCTCGAGCAGCCGGGAGACGGCGAACAGCTCCTCGGCGAGGGCGAACAGTTCGTCGTCGGAGACCGCACGCGGATGCCCCGTGACCCTGTCGCGCGCCCGCTCGAGCAGGCCCGACGCGGGCCGGGACAGCTCCTCCAGGCGCTCGCGCGCCTGGACGAGCGCCGCCCGGCTGGAGGCGTCCATCAGCGGGTGCCGTCGACGTACACGGAGCTGCCGCCGGTGCGCCCGTCGGGCGAGCCGGCGGCCATGCCGTCGAGCTGGTCGAGGAACCGGTCGACGGTGCCGCTGCGCCGGGCCTGGTCCTCGAGGGACTCGCCGACCACGCGGCCGGCGAGGTCGACCGCGAGCTGGCCGATGTGGCCGCGCAGCTCGTTGACGACCTGCTGGCGGGAGGCGGTCAGCTGCTCCTCACCGCGGGCCACGATCCGCGCGGACTCCTGCTGGGCCTGGGCCCGCAGCTCCTCGAGGATCTGCTGGCCCTCGGCTCGGGCCTGGTCGCGGATCTGCGCGGCCTCGGTCCGGGCCTCGGCCAGCTGCGCGCGGTACTGCTCGAGCGCGGCCTTGGCCTCGGCCTGCATCGCCTCGGCTCGCTCGATGCCGCCCTCGATCGCCTCACGGCGCGCCCGCCACACCTGCTCGAAGCGCGGTGCGACGAACTTGGCGAACACGAAGAAGACGATCGCGAAGGCGATCAGCCCGACGACGATCTCGCCGATGGGCGGCAGGAGCGGGTTCTGTGACTCCGCAGCGAGGATTTCCATGATCTCCACGTCCCTGTGTCAGCTTGGTCCGACCGAGAGGGACAGGTCAGCCAGCGTTGCCGGGACCGAAGATGAAGGGCACGACCAGGCCGATCAGGGCGAGCGCCTCCGAGAGGGCGGCACCGAGGAAGGCGTAGGTGCGGGTCAGGCCGGCGGACTCGGGCTGCCGGGCGGTCGCCTGGATGTAGGCGGCCCAGACGATGCCCACGCCGATGCCGGGGCCGATGGCGGCGAGACCGTAGCCGACGGAGCCGATGCTTCCGACGAGCTCTGCGAGAGCGTCCATGCGGGGGTGTTCCTCCTGTGTCGGTCGCCCGGGTTGTCCCGGGCGGCTGGCTGTGGGGGGTGGATCAGGGGTGGTGCGGTCAGTGGGCGGGCTCGACGGCGCCGTTGAGGTAGGTCGCCGTCAGCACCACGAAGACGTAGGCCTGCAGCACGATGACCAGCAGCTCGAAGAACGTCATGATGATCGCCATCAGGAACGAGAACGGGCTGAAGATGATCGAGAAGTTGCCCACGAAGAGGAGATAGGTCGCGCCGAGCGAGAAGACGACCAGCAGCATGTGGCCGGCGAACATGTTCGCGAAGAGCCGGACGGCGAGGGTGAACGGCCGGATCACGAAGACCTGCAGCAGCTCGATGGGCGTCACGAGGATCAGCGCGCCGATCGGCACGCCCGGCGGGATCGCGGCGTCCTTGAAGTACTTGGCCGCACCCTGCTCGCGGATGCCGATCCAGTTGTAGAGCACCCAGACGATCACCGCGAGGACCAGCGGGATCGCGAACTTGGAGTTCGGGGAGATCTGGGCGAACGGGATGATGCTCATCGCGTTGTTCGCGAGGATGAAGAAGAACAGCGCGCCGAGGAACGGGGCGAACGGGAGGCCCTTGGGGCCGATCACGTCGCGCGCCATGCCGTCGCGGACGAGGGAGTAGCCGCCCTCGAACAGGTACTGCAGCTTGCCCGGGACGATCGAGGGCTTCCGCACGGCCGCCAGCAGCAGCGCGAGGATCACCGCGGTGGCGATCCACATGATGATCGTGATGCGGGTGATCTCGAAGTCGATGCCCAGCAGTGAGAAGGAGGCGATCGGCTCCGGGTAGAACTCCGCGATGCTGGGAGCCTGGAAACCGGTGTCCTCGCCACCTTCTGCGGCGAGCACGTCGGCGAGCGCGAGGGCGCTGGAGGTCACCGTTGTCCCTTCTGCGTCCTGGGTGGGCTACCTCGCCCGCCCCGGGTGGAGCCGGTGCGCCCGTTCCCCTCGGCTGGGGGCAGGGCGCCGTACTTGACGACCACCAGGTAGATGGCCACCGTCAGACCGAGAACGACCCCGATGAGGGCGACGAAGCGCGTGTCCCACCAGCGGTCGAGCAGCAGCCCGGCCCCGCCCCACACGATGATCCCGGAGAGCATCGTCCCGGTGATCCCCCAACCGATGTCGGCCCCGCTGGGCTGACGGTCGGTGGGTGCTGCAGGTCGAGGTCGAGAGCCCCCGGTCGTAGGGCGTGTCTCGGCCATCGGCTCGGACACTATCAGCCGCGCGTGGCGGCCTCTCCGGGCGGCGGGAGGGTTCCCCCGGTCGAGGGCGGAGCCGGTGGCTGCACGTAGTACAGACGCCGGGTCCACACCCACCGCTGCTGGACGACGCTCCACAGGAGCGCGCCCGCGATGACCGTCCACGCCAGTGTCCGCCGGTCGAGCCACCCGTCGGCCGGCAGCGCCTGCAGCACCGCGGCCAGGACGAGGATCTTGACGAGGAACGACCCGAGGGCCGCCGGCAGGGTGAAGGCCTCGCCGTGACGGCCCGCCCAGGCGATGACCAGCCCCGAGACGGCGAAGAAGAAGGTGACGACCGCGGCCCCCACCAGCACCGCCAGGGCGTCGTCCGAGCCCCCGACGAGGCCGGCGACGGGGGCGGCCACGGCGGTGAGCCCCGCGGTCACCAGCGCTCCCACGCGGAGGAACGAGAGGTCCCAGGGGATCTCCGGCTGGATCGGGGTGGTCATCGGACTCCCTGCCCCGCCCCCGCCGCCCGCGGGGACGGCTCGGTGGCCGCGTCGGGTGACGGGCCGGGGGTGGTGGACGTGGTGGTGCGCAGCGAGCGCGCGGTCGGGTGGTCGGCCCGGCTGCGCTGCCGCTGCGCCTCCAGGTCGGCCGCCCGGGCCTCCCGGGCGGCGCGACGGGCCCGGGGACTGAGCACGACGATGACGCCGACGACGAGCAGCACGCCGATGGCGACCAAGAGCTCCGCCGTCCCGCCGGTGATGCTGAGCGTGACCGCGCCGAAGGACAGCAGCGCCGCCCAGAAGTACATGACGAGCACCGCCCGCCGGTGCGAGTGGCCGATGGCCAGCAGCCGGTGGTGCAGGTGCATCTTGTCCGGCGAGAACGGCGACCGGCCGCGGCGGGTGCGCCGGACGACCGCCATGACCAGGTCGATGAACGGGATGGAGAGCACCGCGACCGGCACCAGCAGCGGCAGGGCCAGCGGCAGCAGGCTGGCCGCGGAGTCGAAGGACTGGGGGTCGACCCGCCCGGTCGCGCTGACCGCGGCCGCGGACAGCATGAGCCCGACGAGCATCGAGCCGGAGTCGCCCATGAAGATGCGCGCCGGGTTGAAGTTGTGCGGGAGGAAGCCCAGGCAGGCGCCCGCCAGGACGGCGGTGATGAGCGCCGGAGCGCTGGCGACCTCGTCGTAGCCGACCAGCCCGAGGTTGTAGCTGTAGGCGAAGAAGGCCAGGGCGGCGACCGCCGAGACCCCGGCGGCCAGCCCGTCGAGGCCGTCGATGAAGTTGAGCGCGTTGACCGTGGCCACGGTCAGGAGGACGGTCAGCGGAACGCCGACGGACGGCCCCAGCGACAGCGTGCCGATGTCGGCGACCGGCAGGAACACGAAGGCCAGCTGGACGCCCAGCAGGACCATGACGCCGGCGGCGGCGATCTGGCCGGTGAGCTTGGTGAGCGCGTCCAGCCCGAACTTGTCGTCGAGGACGCCGAGGGCGCAGATCAGCCCCCCGGCGGCGAGGACGGCGGCGGTCTGGGAGTCCTCGAAGGTGCGCTGCAGCGCCGGCAGGCGGGTCGCGACGAGGATGGCGGCGGCCACCCCGAGGTACATCGCCACGCCACCGCCGCGCGGGGTGGGGATGACGTGCACGTCCCGCTCGCGGGGGGCGGCCATCATCCGCAGCCGGACGGCCGCCACCCGCACCACGGGCGTGGTCAGGTAGGTGACCAGCGCCGCGGTGATCAGGACGACGACGTACTCGCGCACGGGCTCAGGCCGGGTCGAGGGGGGCCGCGTCCACGGACGTCCGACCGGCGTCGGGACTCCAGGACGGCGTGCACATCGCGGCGGGGCTCCCGGACTGGACGACGGACGGTCGTCCCACGGTATCGCTCCGGAGGCCCGGCGACCGGCAGCGCTCGGTCGCCGGACCCTGCCTAGTCGGTGAGGTCGGGCACGACCTCGCGCAGCTCGTCGACCGAGACCGCGCCGATCCGCAGCACCCGCGGCGTGGGCCCGGTGCAGTCCACGATGGTGCTGGGGGCCGAGCCCTGTCGCGGGCCGCCGTCGAGGACCACGGCCGCCTGCGCCCCCAGCTGGGCGACCGCCGCCTCCGCGGTGGTGGCGGCCGGGCGCCCGGAGCGGTTGGCGCTGGAGACGGCCAGCGGGCCGGTGCGGCGGAGCAGGTCGCGGGCGACGGGGTCGTCCGGCAGCCGGACGGCGACGGTCCCCTCGGCGTCCCCGAGGTCCCAGGCCAGCGAGGGCGCGTGCTCGAGGACCAGGGTGAGCCCGCCCGGCCAGAAGGACTCGGCCAGCCGCAGGGCGACCTCCGGGGTCCGCAGCACCAGGCCGGCCAGGGTGGACGCCTCACCGATGAGCACCGGCACCGGCATGGTGCGGCCCCGGTTCTTCGCCGCGAGCAGGGACATCACCGCCGCGGGGCTGAAGGCGTCGGCGGCGACGCCGTAGACGGTGTCGGTCGGCAGCAGGACGAGGTCGCCGCGGCTGAGCGCCGCCGCGGCGGCGTCCAGCCCGGCGGCGCGGGCGTCGGGGTCGGAGCAGTCGAAGACGTCGGCCACGACGCCGGAGTCTGTCATTCCGCCGCGCGGCGGGCCGTGGTGAACCGTGGCCGGCCCGCGAGGTCGGAGTGGTCGGCGACGTCGGTGAAGCCGCCGTGCCCGCGGACCAGGGCCGGCAGCGCGGCCCCCTGCTGGTCGGCGTGCTCGATGCCGAGGTGCCCGCCGGGACGCAGCAGCCGGGCCGCGGTGTGCAGCAGTCCGCGGACGACGTCCAGCCCGTCGGGGCCGCCCCACAGGGCCATCGGCGGGTCGTGGTCGGCCACCTCCCGCGGCACCCGCGCGCCGTCGGGGACGTAGGGCGGGTTGGAGACGACGAGGTCGACGGTGCCGTCGAGGGCGGTCAGCAGCTGCC
The DNA here is from genome assembly GCF_048569675.1 of Geodermatophilus sp. CPCC 206100. Classification (NCBI taxonomy): domain Bacteria; kingdom Bacillati; phylum Actinomycetota; class Actinomycetes; order Geodermatophilales; family Geodermatophilaceae; genus Geodermatophilus; species Geodermatophilus sp. CPCC 206100. The sequence continues at coordinate 4,022 of NZ_JAQISV010000062.1, read as the reverse complement.
GGTCGGTCATGTCGCCGGCGAGCACCTCGACCGGGGTGTCCCCCGCCGCGGTGCGGACGGCGGCGTTGTGGCGGGTCCACTCGATGGCGCCGTCGTCGCGCTCGACGGCGGTGACGCGCGCGCCGGGGTGCTCGTGGGCCAGGGACAGCGCGATCGCGCCCGAGCCGGCGCCGAGGTCCACGACCACGGGCGCGGCTCCGTCGGCCAGCCGGGCCAGCGCCCACTCGACGAGCAGCTCGGTCTCCGGCCGCGGCACGAAGACGCCGGGCCCGACGGCCAGCTCCAGGTGGCGGAACGGGGCCCGCCCGGTGAGGTGTTGCAGGGGTACCCGCCCCGCGCGCTGGTCGAGCAGGTCGGCGAACCGCGCCGCGGGGTCGCCGGGGACGTCGGCGAGGGTGAGCAGCCGGGCGCGGGGCACGTCGAGGACGTGGGCCAGCAACAGCTCCGCGTCCACCCGGGGGGACGCCACGCCGGCCTCGGCCAGCCGCCGCGCGGCGTCGGCCAGGAGCGTGCGGGGGTTCAGGAGCCGGCCGCCAGCAGCTCGGCGGTGTGCGCCCGGGTCAGCGCGTCGATGACCGGGTCGAGCTCGCCGTCGAGCACCGCGTCCAGGTTGTGCGCCTTGAAGCCGACGCGGTGGTCGCTGATCCGGTTCTCCGGGAAGTTGTAGGTGCGCACCCGCTCGCTGCGGTCCACGGTGCGCACCTGGCTGCGCCGCTGGTCGCTGGCCACCGCGGCGGCCTCCTCGCGGGCGGCGGCCAGCAGCCGGGAGCGCAGGATGCGCAGCGCGGACTCCCGGTTCTGCAGCTGGCTCTTCTCGTTCTGGCAGCTGACCACGATGCCGCTGGGCAGGTGGGTGATGCGGACGGCGGAGTCCGTGGTGTTCACGCTCTGCCCGCCGGGCCCGGAGGAGCGGAAGACGTCGATGCGCAGGTCGTTCGGGTCGACGGTGACGTCGACGTCCTCGGCCTCGGGGAGCACGAGGACCCCGGCGGCGGAGGTGTGGATGCGCCCCTGCGACTCGGTGACGGGCACCCGCTGGACCCGGTGCACGCCGCCCTCGAACTTCAGCCGGGACCAGATGCCCTCGTCGGTGCGTGACTTGATCGCGACCGAGACGTCCTTGTACCCGCCCAGCTCGGCGTCCACGGCGTCGATGACCTCGGCCGACCAGCCGCGCCGCTCGGCGTAGCGCAGGTACATGCGGAGCAGGTCGCCGGCGAACAGGGCCGACTCGGCGCCGCCCTCCCCCGCCTTGACCTCGAGGATGACGTCCTTGTCGTCGTCGGGGTCCTTGGGCAGCAGCAGCTCGCGCAGGCGGTCCTCGAGCTCGGGGATGCGCTGCTCGAGCCCGGCGGCCTCGACCGCGAACGAGGCGTCCTCGGCGGCCAGCTCACGGGCGGCGGACAGGTCCGCACGGGCGGCGTCCAGGGCGCGCTTGGTCTCCACGAGCGGGGCGAGCTGCGCGTAGCGGCGGCCCAGCCGGCGGGCGCGGGCGGTGTCGGTGTGGACGGCGGGGTCGGCCAGCTCGACCTCGAGCGCGGCGTGCTCGGCCAGCAGGCCGGTCAGGCGGTCGGGCGACCCGCCCCAGCCGGCCTCGGCAGGACTGCTCACGGTGCTCACTTCCAGTGCTGTGCCGGTCCACGCGGGACCGGCGGGAGAACGGGCCGGGACACGACGACGGCGCCCGCCCCACGAGAGTGGGACGGGCGCCGTCGGAGGTGCTACTTGCCGGCCTTGGCGGCGTCGCGCTTGCCGAACCGCTTCTCGAAGCGGGCGACGCGGCCACCGGTGTCCAGGATCCGCTGCTTGCCCGTGTAGAAGGGGTGGCAGGCGGAGCAGGTCTCGACGGTCAGCTGACCGCCGGGCGCCGTGCTGCGGGTGGTGAAGGTGTTCCCGCACCCACAGGTCACCGTGGTGGTGTGGTAGTCGGGGTGGATTCCGGGCTTCATGTCGCCTCTTCCGAGTGGTCTGTGCCGTTCAGGTGGTCGAACGCCGGCGGCCGACCGGTCATTCCGGCCGCGCAGCGGGGGCTCGGCCGACCAGTATCCCTGATCGGCCGACCCCGCCGGCGGGCGGCCTGGTGACGTGCGCTGGTGACGTGCTGGAACGACCCCGTCCAGGGACCCGACCTGAGCCTGCGAAGGCCGGGGAGGACGGGGGTCCTTCACTCGTTGCCGGGGCCCAGCGTCGTCTTCTGGATCTGCATGAGGAACTCGATGTTGTTCCGCGTCTTGCGGAGCTTGTCGAGCAGCAGCTCCAGGGCCTGCTGCGGCTCGAGCGCGGCGAGCACCCGGCGCAGCTTGATGACGATGGCCAGCTCGTCGGGCGACATGAGGATCTCCTCCTTGCGCGTGCCCGACGCGTTGACGTCGACGGCCGGGAAGACCCGCTTGTCCGCCAGCCGGCGGTCCAGCTTGATCTCCGCGTTACCGGTGCCCTTGAACTCCTCGAAGATGACCGTGTCCATCGTCGAGCCGGTCTCGACCAGCGCCGAGGCGATGATCGTGAGCGAGCCGCCGTTCTCGATGTTGCGGGCGGCGCCGAGGAAGCGCTTGGGCGGGTAGAGCGCCGTGGAGTCGACACCACCGGAGAGGATGCGCCCGCTGGCGGGGGCCGCCAGGTTGTAGGCGCGGCCCAGCCGGGTGATCGAGTCCAGCAGCACGACGACGTCGTGGCCCATCTCGACCAGGCGCTTGGCCCGCTCGATGGACAGCTCGGCGACCGTGGTGTGGTCCGACGGCGGCCGGTCGAAGGTCGAGGCGATGACCTCGCCCTTCACCGAGCGCTGCATGTCGGTGACCTCCTCGGGCCGCTCGTCGACGAGGACGACCATGAGGTGGCACTCGGGGTTGTTCGTGGTGATCGCGTTGGCGATCGACTGCAGCACCATCGTCTTGCCGGCCTTGGGCGGGCTGACGATGAGGGCGCGCTGCCCCTTGCCGATCGGCATGACCAGGTCGATGACCCGGGTGGTCAGCTGGTGCGGCTCGGTCTCCAGCCGCAGGCGCTCCTGCGGGTAGAGCGGGGTCAGCTTGGTGAACTCCGGACGCTGCCGCGCCTGCTCGGGGTCCAGGCCGTTGACGGTGTCCAGCCGGACCAGCGCGTTGTACTTGTCCTTGCGCTCGCCCTCCCGCGGCTGCCGGACGGCGCCGGTGATGGCGTCACCGCGGCGCAGGCCGTAGCGGCGCACCTGTGACAGCGACACGTAGACGTCGTTCGGCCCGGTCAGGTAGCCGGAGGTGCGGACGAACGCGTAGTTGTCGAGGACGTCGAGGATTCCGGCGACCGGCAGCAGGACGTCGTCCTCGCTGACCGTGGGCTCGTTCGGCTCGAAGCGCTCGCGGCCGGTGGTGCCGCGGCGGTTGCGGTCTCGGTAGCGACGCCCGCGGCGGCCGCGGCCACCCTCGAAGTCGTCGTCGTCCTCGTCGGGGCGGTCGTTGTTCCGGTCGTTGCCGCGGTCGTTGCGGTTGTCGGGCCGGTCGTTGCGGTTGTCGGCGCGGTTGTCCGGCCGGCCGCCGCGGTCGCGGTCGGGGCCGCGGTTGCCGTCCCGGTCGGCGCGGTTCCCGCCGTCCCGCTCGGTGCGGGTACCGCCGTCCCGCTCGGCACGGGCGCCGCCGTCCCGCTCGACACGGGCGCCGCCGTCCCGCTCGGTGCGGTTCCCACCGTCACGCTCGTCGCGGGTGCCGCGCTCGGCGCGGTCGCCGTCGCGGTCGGCACGGTTGGCGCCGTCGCGGTCGCCGCGGGTGCGGCGGGCACGCTGCGGCCGCTCGCCCTCGGCCCGGTCGCCCTGGGCGCGGTCGCTCTCGGCACGGTCGCCGTCGGGACGCTCGCTGTCGGCGCGGTCGCCGTCGGTGCGCACGTCCTCGGTCCGCTCGGGAGCGGCAGCCGGAGCGGCGGTCTGCGCCGACTCGGCGCGGGACTCGGGGGTGGTCGACGGCGCCTCAGCGGCGGGGGCCGCGGGGGCGGCGCTCGCGGCCGTCGGCGCACCGGCCGGCCGGCTGGCCGCGCGGCGCCGCCGGGGG
>NZ_JAQISV010000061.1:0-27693 GCF_048569675.1 Geodermatophilus sp. CPCC 206100 | reverse complement strand
GGGGGCGGCGGTCCGGGCGGGGACCGGCCGGACCGGGCGCGGAGGTGCCGGCCGGCGCCCCGGGTCCGCCGCCGCGTCGAGCAGGCCGTCCCGGCGGCGGTCGGCGCGGCTGCGGCCCGGCGTGGTCGGGTGGTCGCTCAGCTCCGGGCCGGCGAGGGCGGGCGCCGGGCCGTCGGTACGGCGACGTCCATGCGGAGCAGGGGTGTCCCCCCGGTCCGGTACGTCACTGCCTGACGCGGCGTGCCTGCCCACGGTGACCAAATCTAGACGGCGCCGCCCCCGTTGCCCAGCGAACGCGATGTTCGGCGTTGCCCCCGTGACGCACGCAGCCGGCGCAGCCGCCGGACCAGCAGCGGGTCGGCCGCGAGGGCCGCGGGCTGGTCGACCAGCGCGTTGAGCACCTGGTAGTACCGGGTCGGCGCGAGCCCGAAGCGGTCGCGGATCGCCGTCTCCTTGGCGCCGGGGCGCCGCCACCACTGCCGTTCGAAGGTGAGCATCTCGTGCTCGCGACGGGTCAGGCCGCCGGCGGGGGCCGGCGCCACCTCCGTCTCGGGCGGGGGTGGGGGCGGCGGGAGCACCTCGCCCCCCGGCGGGGAGACCGCGGGAGCTGGTTCGGCTGACATCGGACGTCCTTGTCTGTGCGTGCTGAGGACCCGACGGTAGTCCCGCCCACCGACATCCAGACAGCCCGCCGCAGCCGGCCGCGCGCGCCGCTCAGACCGGGGCGGGAGCGGCCTCCGCCGTCCTCCGGCGGGCGCCGGCGCGGGCCTGGCGGACGCTGTCGGCGGTGAACACGGCCAGGGCCACCCAGACGATGACGAAGCCGGCCAGGCGGGCCGCGGGCATGGGCTCGTGGTAGACGAACACGCCGATCGCCAGCTGCATCAGCGGGGTGAGGTACTGCAGCAGCCCGACCGTCGACAGCGGGATCCGCCGGGTCGCGGCGGCGAACATGAGCAGCGGGATGGCCGTCCCGAGGCCCGAGCCCACCAGCAGCAACAGGTGCCCGGTGCCGGCGCTGCCCGCGGTCCCCTCCCCCTGCGCGTGGAGGACGACGAGCACCGCCGCGGCGGGGAGGACCATGAGCGCCGTCTCGACGAACAACCCGGGCGCGGCCTCGACCCGCACCAGCTTCTTCATCAGCCCGTACAGGCCGAAGCTGGCCGCCAGGGAGAGCGCGATCCACGGCGGGCGCCCGTAGTCGATGGTCAGCACCAGGACGGCGACCGCGGCGATGCCGACCGCCACCCACTGCAGCGGCCGCAGCCGCTCGCGGAACACCACCACCCCGAGCAGGACGCTGACCAGTGGGTTGATGAAGTAGCCGAGCGAGGTCTCGACCACGTGCCCGGAGTTGACCCCGTAGACGAAGACGAGCCAGTTGATCCCGATGAGCAGCGCGGCGCCCAGGAGGACCAGCAGGGTCCGCCGGTCGGCGAACGCCGCACGCACGTGCGACCAGCGGCGGACGACGGTCAGCAGGACCGCGACGAACAGCAGGGACCACAGCACCCGGTGGGCCACGATCTCCAGCCCGCCGGCCGGCTCCAGCAGGGGGAAGTAGAGGGGGAACAGGCCCCAGAGGCCGTAGGCACCCAGGCCGAACGCCACCCCCGCGCGCCGCTCGTCCACCGCCGCACCGTACGCCCGCGCCCGGGGCGACCGTGAGCCCGGCTCACGAACCCCGGGACGTCAGGGGGTCTGGATGTAGTCGACGAGCTGCGCGCGCTCCTCCTCCAGCTGGTCCAGCCGGAACTTGACGACGTCGCCGATCGAGACGATGCCGACCAGGACGCCGCCGTCCACCACCGGCACGTGCCGCACCCGGCGGTCGGTCATCGTGCGGGCCAGCTCCTCCACCCCCGAGTCGGGCACGCAGGTGTGCACGTCGGCGGTCATGACGCTGGACACGGGGTCGGTGAGCAGAGCGGCGCCGCGCTCGTGCAGCGCCCGGACGACGTCCCGCTCGGAGACGATCCCCTCCACGGCCCGGCCGTCGCCGGAGACGACGAGCGCCCCGACGCCGTGCTCGGCGAGGAGGGCCAGCGCCGTGCGGATGTCGGCCGAGGCCGCCACGGTGGCCACCTCCGAGCCCTTGCGGCGGAGCACCTGACGGATGTGCACGGGATCTCCTTCCCTGGTGAGCGCGGGTGGAGTGTGCTCCGCCGCAGACCTCCCGGGCAACGGCGCGGAGGCATACCGTCGAGGGGTGCCCACCCGCCGGCCGGTCCCGCGGCGGCCCACCCCGCTGCAGTGGGTCTGGTACGCCCTCGGCGGCGGCCTGCCGCGGGAGCTCGCGCCGTGGGTCCTGGCCGACACGACCGGGCGCGGCTGGATCCGGCGGCACCTCACCCGCGCCGTCGTCCAGTTGCTCCCCGTGCTGGTGCTGTGCGTGGCCGTGGTGCCGGTCCCGCTGGTCTACCGGCTGTCGGCCGCGGTCGGCGGCCTGCTCATGGGCCTCATCTTCTCGATCGCCTTCATGACCGAGACCATCGAGCACCGGGTCGCCAAGGCCGGCTACCCGGCCGGCACGGCCGCCCGGCTGCGCGAGGAGCGCGCCGAGCGGGAGCGGGTGGAGCGCTCCTCCCCCTACCGCCGCGACGGCGCGGGCAGCTTCGACTGAGCGATCAGTCCTCGATGCGGAAGCCGATCCGCATGCGCACCTGGAAGTAGCCGACGTCCCCGTCGACCACCTGGCCGCGGATCTCCTTGGTCTCGAACCACTCGATGTGGCGGACCGTCTGCGCCGCCTTGCGGATCGCCATCCGGATGGCGTCGTCGACGCTCGTGGTGCTGCTGCCGACGATCTCGCTGAGCCTGTACACGTGGTCGCTCACGGCTGCCTCCCGGCCTCTGCCTCGGCCCCCGGCCGGGCACGGCCGGGCGTGCCCGAACGCTAGCGGCGACGCCGGTGCCCGACCACGCGAGCCAGGGGACGGACCGGAGAGCCGACGGGGGGACTCGAACCCCCAACCGCCCGATTACAAGTCGGGTGCGCTACCAGTTGCGCCACGCCGGCGGGACACGGGACCAGGTCCCGGTACGAGGATAGGGACACCCCTGGGACCGGCGGTGCGAACACCTCGAGTCGGTCGCGTCTCCCGACGCGCGTGCACGGTGGAGGCATCGTCGCGGCTCGCACGGGCGGCAGCCGCCGGTCAGGTCGGCACGGCGGGTCCGACCGTGGCCTCCCGCCAGGCGGTCGGGCTGACGCCGAACCGCCGGCGGAACCACCGGGAGAACGCGCTGGAGGCGGCGAAGCCCAGCCGGTCGGACACGTCGGAGATGGTGTAGCGGTCGCTGGCGAGGTAGCGCTCGGCCAGGCCGGCCCGGGCGTCGCCGACGATCGCGGCGAAGCTCTCCTGCCGTGCGGCGAGCAGGCGGTGCAGCGTGCGTGTGGTGACGCCGAGCGCGCGGGCGACCTGCGGCATGGTGCACCGCCGCAGCGGGAGCAGGGCCTGCACGAGCTCCCGGACCCGGTCGACGACGTCCCGGGTGTGCGGCGGCGGGAGCAGGCGCAGGAACTGTCGCGTGTACGTCAGGATCATGGGGTCGTCGGCGTCGGCCAGCGCGTTGGCGGAGTCCAGGTCGCGGGCGGAGAACACCACCCCGGTGAACTCGTGGCCGAACCGGAGAGCCGGACCGAGCAGGAGCCGGTACGGGGTCGGGTCCCGCGGCGGTGGGTGCGTGAAGCAGACCATCCGCGGCTGCCACTGCGGTTCCCGGAACCGGCGGACCAGGCCGATCAGGGCGGCAACGGCCAGTTCCTGCAGCTGCCGCGTCGGGGCCGGTTCACCGAGCTGCAGCCACCCCGCCATCGTGGCCAGACCGTCCGCCTCGGTGAGCGTGACCTGGATCGCCTCGTTGTAGCTGTGCTCGTACCGGATCAGCAGCTGCAACACGCTGCGTAGGTCGGGCTCCTCGCGCAGCACCACGCTCAAGGCCCCCACCGTCGACAACCGACGCAGCTGCGCCAGCTGCGGACCGAAGTCCTCCCGGCCGGACTCCGCGGCTGACCACTCCAGCAGGCGGGCGACCGCCACCGCCGGCACCCATCTGTCGGGGTCGGCCAGGTCAGCCGCCTCCAGCCCGACCCGGGCCAGCATCCGCCCCGCGTCCAGGCCGACGGACTCGGCCAGCCCGACGTACCCGTGCAGGGCCGCACAGCGCGCCGACGGACGCATGACCGCCACCTCCGCCAGAGGACCGAGCCAGGCTAGCGAAGCCACCGGGCGTCGGAGGTCGGCCGCGGCCGCCCCCGGAGTCTTCGACGGTCACGGATCCTGTCCCCGCCGGTACGGCGGGACGGGCGGAGGCGCGTGGACGCTTGCGGAGAGCTCGCCCACCGATGACGGAGATCGCCGTGCTGTCCCGCTCGACCGTGCGCCCCACCGGGATCGGGCGGGAGATCTCCTCGGGCGGTTCGCCGACCGCCCGACCCTTGCGACCGGGCACCACCCGTGACCACGCCGACCACCTGTTCTGCACGGCTCGCGCGACTGCGCCTGCCGGTGCTCCCGGAGCACCAGTACTCCGGATCCGCCGAGGAGAGAGATGTGAGTGATCGTGTGACGTGGGAGCGCTGCCCACGGTGCGGCGGCCTGGCGGCGGTGGGTTGGGCCGCTGTCACCGGGGCGGGGAGTGAGCCGGCCGCGGACGCTCTCGTGGAGTTCGACTGTCCCGCCGGGTGCCGACCCACGTCCGCCGAACTCGTGCACCTGGCAGCGCCCGATGAGGTCGGGGTTGCTGACGACCGCTCCGCACCGGAGTGTCGGACCGAGCCATGACGCCGCGTCGCATCCGGCCGGGAACGCGCGCGAGCACGAGGAACTGGCGTCCGGAGCCCACCTGACAGGCTGGCGACCATGACCGTCGCGCGCTCGATCGCCCTGTTCGTCCTGGCCGCGGTCGCGGAGATCGGCGGCGCCTGGCTGGTCTGGCAGGGCATCCGCGAGCAGCGGGGCTGGCTGTGGATCGGGCTGGGAGTGATCGCGCTCGGCGCGTACGGGTTCGTCGCGACCCTGCAGCCCGACGCCCACTTCGGCCGGATCCTGGCCGCCTACGGCGGCGTCTTCGTCGCGGGCAGCCTCGCCTGGGGCGTGGTCGCGGACGGCTTCCGGCCCGACCGCTACGACGTGGTCGGTGCCTTGATCTGCCTGCTGGGTGTCGCGGTGATCATGTACGCGCCGCGCTCGGCGTAGCCGTCGGGCCGGATCCTCAGGCGGCCGGGTCGCCGTGGCGCAGGTGCCCGGCCGGGTCGCTGCCCGGCAGCGGCGTGCCGGCCAGCCAGCGAGCGAAGCCGACCGGGTCCCGGCGCTCCAGCTCGTCGAGGGTCTCCTGGCGGCGGGCGACGATGGCCTGCCGGGTGGGCGGGTCCAGCCGGCCGGCCAGCGCCTCGGTCGTGCGCACCCACTCCCGCCCCAGGTCCCCGGTCGTCATCCCCGACACCGAGGGCAGCGGGCCGGGCCGGGACGCCGTCGCCGGCAGGGTCGGGAGCACCCGGCCCGACGGCGTCCGCCCGGCGCGGACCGACCAGGCCGCCACCACGGCGGCGGCCCCCGCGGCGCCCACGAGGAGGCTCAGCAGCGCTCCACCGATCACCGCGGCGCCCGAGAGCACCAGCAACACGCTCACCGTGCCCGCGGAGGCCTTCCACGCGGCGTCCACCGTGGCCCTGCGGTCCTGGTGGGACTCCCGGGCGACGCCCCCCGCCAGGGCACCGGCGACGAGCCCGGCCAGCCCGATGGCGACCATCCCGCTCGGCGGCAGGGCGAGGCCGCCGACGAGGGCCGTCAGCCCGCCGACCAGGAGGCCGATGCCGAGGAGGACACGGGCGAGGAGTCCGCGGTGGGGCACGGGGCAGCCTCCAGGAACGGGCCGGGTACGAGGCGGGACGTCGGCGCGACGGCGTCCCGCGCAGCCCCTACCCAGGCGGCAGGCTGCTTGCACACACCGTGGTCGCGCGGGGGTCTTCCCTGGGACGGCCCGGACGAGGACGCTCGGGGCATCCGCACGGGGGCGAGCCACGTTCCGGAGGTGCCCGTGTCCACCACGACCCCCACGACCGCCAGCGCCCTGCCGCAGCAGCGCCCGGAGGAGGGCGGCCCGCCCGTCCTGGTCGGTGCCGATGGCAGCGACTGCGGGCTGCGCGCGGTCCGCTGGGCCGCCGAGGAGGCCGCGCGGCGGGGAGCGCCCCTGCGGATCGTGCACGCCTCGTCCAACCTGGGCCGGCGGGGTGTCGCGGGCGCCTCGGCCCCCGAGCTGCCGCAGGCGCGCGGCATCACGGCCCAGGCCTACACCGTCGCCCGGCACACCGCGCCGACGGTGGCCGCGTCGACCGACGTCGTCGGCGGCGACCCGGTGACGGCGCTGCTGCGCGCCGCGGAGGACGCGCAGCTCGTCGTCCTGGGCATCTCCACCACCGGCGCCGCGGACGAGATGGTGCTGGCCTCGGTGGCCCAGAAGGTCGCCGCCCGCTCGCCGCGCCCGGTCGTCGTCGTTCCGAGGCAGCGCGGCGCCGCCGGCGGCACCCGGCCGCACGTCGCCGTCCTGGGCCTCGGCGACCCCGGGGACGACGAGCCGGTCGCCGTCTTCGCCGCCCAGGAGGCGATGCGCTCGGGCATGCCGCTCACCGTGCTGCACAGCAAGGACGGCGCGGGCTGGACGGCCGACGCCGACGCCTGGACCGAGCGCTTCCCGGACCTCCGGGCGTCCCACCAGCGGCTCGCCCACGCCACCGGCGGCGGGGTGCTCGCCGCCGCCTGCCCCACGCCCCTGCTGTCGCTGAGCGTGGGCCACGGCGGGCTGCTGCACCGCCCCCTCGACGGGCTGCACCGCTGGCTGATGCGGCACTGCACGTCGACCATGGCGTTCCTGCCGTCGGTGCACCGGATGACCGGCCGGGAGTCGCGCGAGGAGGTCGGCGCCGTCGGCTGACCGGCGCGCCGCCGGGCCACCCCGGCCCACCGGGCAGGATCGGCGCCCGTGGGCTCGTCCGTCGTCGACCTCGGTCCGCGCCTGGCCGTCGTGCTCGGCGCGCTCACCGTCGTGGCGGCGGTCGCCGGCCGGGTGCCCGGCGCCTTCGTCGGGGTGCTCCTGGGCGGGGGCAGCCCGCTGGAGGCCGGCGCCGCCCAGCTGTTGGTGCTGGTCGGCCTGCTGGCCACCCAGGTGGTCGCGGTGTGGGCGGTGGTCGAGCTGGTCGCCCGCGGACGGCTGCTGACCGACGTCCCCGCCTGACGCGTCCAGCGACCTCACAGCGAGCCGTCAGCCTCGGGGCAGCGGGCCGACCGACAGTCGTCGTCGTGGGCAGCGGACCGCTGCCCGTGGAGGAGGACTCGGACAGTGAGTGACCACGGCATCCCGCGCCCGGCGACCGGCTCCTGGCCGCCGCCGGAATGGCAGCGGCCGGCACCCGGGCAGCCGGCGGCCGGGCACCCGGCAGCGACGCCCCCGGAGCAGCCCCCCGGGGCCCCCGGCCAGCAGCCGCTCGGCCAGCAGCTCCCCGGCCCGGCCGGACCGGCCCCGCAGCACCTCTACCCCGGCGCCGCCCCCTACCCCGGCACCGCCCCCTTCCCCGGCGCGATGCCGGTGCCGCCGGCCGGCCGCCGGACCGGCCGGCTCCGCATGGGCGTGGCCGGCCTGCTGGCCGGCGCCCTCATCGGCGGCGGCGCCGGAGCGGGCGTGGTCGTGCTCGCCGACGGCTCCGACCCGATCGGCGGCGGCACCGTCGCCGCCCAGAACGTGACGATCACCGACCCGGAGACCGCCACCGCGGTCACCGCCGCCGCGGCGAAGGCGGCCCCCAGCGTGGTCACCGTCTACGTCACCGGCGCCTCCGGCTCGGGAAGCGGCTCGGGCGTCGTCCTCACCGGCAACGGCTACGTCCTGACCAACAACCACGTCGTGAGCCTCGACGGCCAGGGCGGCTCGGCCTCGGTGTCGGTCCGCACCAGCGACGGCGCGCTGCACGACGCGACCGTCGTCGGCACCGACCCGGTCTACGACGTCGCGGTCCTGAAGGTGGACGGCGTCTCGAACCTGACCCCCGCCACCTTCGCCGACTCGGACGAGGTGCAGGTCGGGGACCTGGCGGTCGCCATCGGCGCCCCGCTGGGCCTGTCGGACACCGTCACCGACGGGATCATCAGCGCCAAGGGCCGGGCCGTGGCCACCGGCTCCACGCAGGACGACGCCACGGTGATCGACGCGCTGCAGACCGACGCCGCCATCAACCCCGGCAACTCCGGCGGCGCCCTGGTCAACGGTGCCGGCGAGGTGGTCGGCATCAACACCGCGATCGCCACGGTCGCCACCGGCGGGCCCGGCGGGCAGTCCGAGAGCGGCAGCATCGGGGTCGGCTTCGCGATCCCGGGCAACACCGCGCAGCGGATCGCCGAGGAGATCATCGACACCGGCTCGGCGCAGACGACCTACCTCGGGGTCAGCGCCCAGGTCGCCGCGGCCGACGGCAACGCCTCGATCGGCACCGGGGCCCAGGTGGTCCAGGTGGTGCCCGGCTCACCCGCGGCCGACGCCGGGCTGCAGGTCGGCGACGTCATCACCGCCGTGGGCGACCGCGTGGTGACCACCTCGACCGAGCTGACCGCGGCGGTCCGCAGCGCGACCCCGGGCGACCAGGTGGCGCTCACCGTGCGGCGCGGGACCGGGTCCACGCAGGTCGAGGTCACGCTGGGCGCCACCACCGGCTGACCCGGCCCTGCCCCCTGCGGAGGCCCGCGGCGAGCGGGCGAGCCGTGGGGGGCAGGGGCCGCTTCTCTAGGCTCGGTCGGGTGCCGGCACCCAGCCCGACCGCGCCCCTGGCCGCCTCCCTCGACGACCCCGCCCGCGCCCGGGACCTCGCCCGGATGAAGAGGCTGGCGACCGGCCTGTTCGCGGTCGCCGCCGCCGTCTTCCTGGCCTGCGTGCTGATCGGCCCGGACGCCGGCGCCTGGGTCGGCTACGTGCGCGCCACCGCGGAGGCGTCCATGGTGGGCGCCCTGGCGGACTGGTTCGCCGTCACCGCGCTGTTCCGGCACCCGCTGCGGCTGCCGATCCCGCACACCGCGATCATCCCGCGGAAGAAGGACCAGATCGGGGCCAGCCTGGGCAGCTTCGTCCAGGAGAACTTCCTGACCCGCGCGGTGGTCGAGGAGAAGCTGGGCACCGTCGACGTGCCGGGGCGGCTCGGCGCCTTCCTCGCCGCCCCCGGCCGGCCCGAGCGGCTGGCCGGGGACGCCGCCGCGCTGCTGCACACCGTCGCCGAGCTGCTCCGCGACGACGACCTGCAGCCGGCGGTCGCCGCGCTGGTCGACCGCAAGCTGCACGCCACCCCCGCCGCGCCGGTCGTGGCGCGGGCGCTGGAGCTGGTCGTCGAGGGCGAGCGGCACCAGGAGGTGCTGTCCGCGGCGCTGCAGGGGCTGGCGCGCTTCCTCGAGGACAACCGGGTGGTGTTCCGCGCCCAGCTGGGCGACGCGTCGCCGGCCTGGGTGCCCGACTGGGTCGACGACCGGGTCTTCGACCGGGCGTTCACCGCCGTGCAGGAGTTCCTCGTCGAGGTGGGCGAGGACCCCGGGCACGAGCTGCGCCGGGTGTACGACGCCCGGCTGCGGGCCTACGTGCACGCGCTGCGCACCGACCCGGAGACCTCGGCGCACGTCGAGGAGCTGAAGAAGGAGCTGCTCGAGCACCCCGCCGTCCGGACCTGGTCCGGCTCGCTGTGGACCAACCTCAAGAACGGCGTCCTCGCCGCCGCCGCCGACCCCGACTCCGCGTTGCGCACCCGCGTGGCCGAGCTGATCCGGGACGGCGCGCGGCTGCTGCAGACCGATCAGCGGGTGCGGGACCTGGTGCAGCGGCACGCGCACAACGCCGCCGGGTACCTCGTCGAGCGGTTCTCCGGCGACCTGGCCGACCTCGTCGGTGGCACGGTCGCCCGCTGGGACACCGAGGAGACCAGCCGGCGGATCGAGCTGCAGGTGGGCCGGGACCTGCAGTGGATCCGCGTCAATGGCACGGTGGTCGGCGGGCTGGCCGGGCTGGTGATCTACACCGTCGCCCAGCTCCTCGGCTGAGCCGGAGGAGGGCGCGGGATGCGCGCCTTCCTCTCTCAGCGACGGACGACGGCGCAGCCGGGCGTGCGGGGCGGGAAGCCCAGCGTGTGCGCCACCGTCGTCACCCCGGCGTTGGCCGCCCCGGCCACCACGACCACCACGTCGTCGGGCGACTGGAGCAGCGTCACCAGCTCGTCGTCGGGCACCCCGGCGTCGTCGGCCTCCTCGGCGGCCAGCACCGTGCCCGCCTGCGGCCGCGCGGCGGCCGCGAGGGACAGCGCGCCGCCGCGACCCGCGCGCCGCAGGTCGCCGGCCGTCCGGGCGCTGTGCTCGACGAGGTACTCCTTGACGTCCTGCTTGGTGAACCCCTGCCGGGCCAGCAGCTGCGCGTGCTCGGGACCGACGAGGACCCCGACCCGCCGGTAGCGCCGCGCGGTCATCGCGCCGATGCGGGCGCAGGTGTCGGCGACGTCGTTGAGCACCTCGCGCGCGTCGCCGGTGTTGCGGTTGTCGACGTACTCGGTGCTGCGGGTGTGCATCGCGGAGACGGTGCTGACGTCGGGCGCGTGCCCGAGCTCGACGTGCAGCGGCTCCCAGGGGCTCTCCTCCTCGTTCTCCGCGAGGCACAGGCTGTACTTGCCCGGCGTCCCCTGGGTCGCCTGGTCGAGCTCGTGCGGGCGGATGCCGTAGGCGTTCATGATGATCAGCCGCAGCGCCCGGCCCACGGTGGCGTTGGCCCGGAAGCCGGGGCCGAGCACGTTGCCCTTCGCGTTGAAGCCGAGCTCCTGCCGCACGGGTCCGTTGACGACGAGCAGCGGGCCGCCGCCGGTGGTGCTCTGCCAGCCGCCGTTGCCCGGCCAGCCCTCGTCGACGACCGCCTCGAGGGCGGCCAGCACGACCGGGAAGTACTCGGGCCGGCAGCCGGCCATGGCGGCGTTGACCGCGGCCACCTCCACGGTGCAGCCGCGCTTGACCTGCCGCATCGTCCAGAGGTCCTCGCCCGGCGACCGGTCGGTGTGGGCGAGGAACTGCTGCACCAGGCTCGGGACGGGCGGGACGACGGGCAACCCGTCGGTCCAGCCACGGTCGTGGCACTCCTCGATCGCGGCGATGAGGTCCTCGGGCGTGAGCGTCCGCTCCACGTCGGTCACGCCTCCCCCCGGAGGATCTCGAGGACCTGCGGGGCGGCGAGCTCGGCGACCGCCCGGACGCCCTTCGGGTCGAGGCTGCTCACCGGGTGCGGGACGACGGCGTAGCGGTATCCCGGGGCGCCCTGGATGCGGGCCATGGCGTCGGCCGCCGGCCGCAGGGCGTCGGTGCAGATGGCAGCGGACGGGACGCCGCGCTGCTCCATGAGAATGGTGTCGGCCACACTGGCCGCGCTGCAGGAGCCCTAATCGCCGACGGCCTGGATGACCAGGTCGCAGCCGGAGGCGATCTCGTCGAGCAGCTCCTCCGACGCCGGCAGCGTGGTCGGCACCGTCCGCCAGGTGACCTGCGCGGGGGCGAGCTCGGGCTCGACGAGGGTGATGACCTCCTCCAGCAGCCGGCGGGCGTTGTTCTTGCCGTTGTCCATGAGGACCAGGCGCAGGCCGCGCAGGTCGGCCGGCCGCTCGGCCAGGGCGACGGACGCGCCGGCCGGCTGCACCGTCGGGTCCATGAGGGGGAACGTGGACATGGGGTCTCCCGGGGTTGGCGTGGGTCCGACCCTGGTACCCAGCGGCGCCGCCCGGACCCCGGGTTTCCGTGGCACGGGAGAGCCGTGCCGACCTCAGCGGCGGGCGGAGGCGGCGGCGTAGAGCGCGATGCCGGCGGCGACGCTCACGTTGAGCGACTCGGTGTCCCGCTCGATCGGGATGCGGACGACGACGTCGCAGCGCTCCCGCACCAGCCGGGACAGCCCCGCCCCCTCGGCGCCGACCACCAGCGCCACCGGGTCGGCGAAGCCGTCGAAGTCGTGGACGTCGATGTCGCCGTCCCCGGCCAGCCCGACGGTCATCAGCCCCGCGTCCTGGTAGGTCGCCAGCGCCCGGGCCAGGTTCACCGCCCGCGCGACCGGCACCCGCGCCGCCGCACCCGCGCTGGTGCGCCACGCCGAGGCGGTCATGCCGACCGCCCGCCGCTGCGGCACCACGACGCCGTGCGCGTCGAAGGCGGCCGCCGAGCGGACGACGGCGCCGAGGTTGCGCGGATCGGTCACCCCGTCCATCGCCACGACCAGCGGCGGGCGGCCCGAGTTGCGGGCGAGGTCGAGCAGGTCCTCGGGGTGGGCGTACTGGTAGGGCGGCACCTGCAGCCCGATCCCCTGGTGCAGCGCCCCGCCCGACATCCGGTCGAACTCGGCCTTGCCGACCTCCAGCAGCGGCAGCCCGCGGTCGTTGGCCAGGTGCAGGGCCTCGGTGATCCGCTCGTCGGTCGCCCCGCGCGGGTCGCCGGTGACCACGTACAGCGCGGTCGCCGGGATCCGCGCGCGCAACGCCTCCACGACCGGGTTGCGCCCCAGCAGCAGCTCCGGGGTCTCCTCGGCGCGCTGGCGGCTGCGGTCGCGCTCGGTCCGCCGCCGCGCGTCGGCCTGGGCCCGACGCTGCGCCGGGTGCCCCGGGCGCGCCTCGGCCGGCGGGGTCGCCCCGCGCCCGGCCAGCGCCCGGCGGCCCTTGCCGCCGGTGCCGGCGCTCGCGCTCTTCTTGCCGGCGCCGCTGGTGCGGCCCCGTCGCTGGCTGTTGCCGGCCATCAGCGGCTCAGCTCCCATCGAGGTCCCTGCGGAGTGTCCTCCACCTGCACGCCCAGCTCGGCGAGCTGGTCGCGGATCGCGTCGGCCGCGGCGAAGTCCTTGCGCGCCCGGGCGGCCTGCCGCTGGTCGAGCGCCAGGGTGACCAGCCCGTCGGTGACCTCACCGAGCCGGGCGTCGCCGTGGGTGGTCCAGTGCGGGTCGAGCGGGTCCAGGCCCAGGACGCCGAGCATGGCCCGCACCGAGCCCAGTGCCGCTGCCGCGGCGTCGTCGTCGCCGGCCGCCAGCGCGGAGTTGCCCTGCCGCACGGCCTCGTGCACGACGGCGACCGCGGCCGGAGTGCCCAGGTCGTCGTCGAGGGCCGCGGTGAACTCCGGCGCGAGCTCCGGCTTCCCGGCGTCGGCCCCCACCCGCTCGGCCGCGCGGGTCACGAACGACTCCAGCCGCCGGTACGCGGCCCCGGCCTCGTCCAGCGCGGCCTCGGTGAACTCCACCGTCGACCGGTAGTGCGGGGCGACCAGGTAGTACCGCAGCTCGACCGGCCGCACCCGCTTGACCACCTCGTCGACCAGCGCGGTGTTGCCCAGCGACTTGCTCATCTTCTCGCCGCCGAGCGTCACCCAGCCGTTGTGCAGCCAGTACCGCGCGAAGCCGTCCCCGGCGGCCTGCGACTGCGCGCGCTCGTTCTCGTGGTGCGGGAACCGCAGGTCCAGCCCGCCGCCGTGCAGGTCGAACTCGGCGCCGAGGTACCGCCCCGCCATGGCCGAGCACTCCAGGTGCCAGCCGGGCCGGCCCCGGCCCCACGGCGTGGCCCAGGACGCGGTCTCCGGCTCGCCCGCCTTGGCGGCCTTCCACAGCGCGAAGTCGCGCGGGTCGCGCTTGCGGTCGTCGCTGTCGGTGTCGGCGGCCGGCAGCAGGTCGTCGACCCGCTGCCCGGTGAGCTCGCCGTAGGCGGGGAAGGAGCGGACGTCGAAGTAGACGTCGCCGTCGATGGCGTAGGCGTGCCCGCTCTCCACCAGCCGCGCCA
The DNA here is from genome assembly GCF_048569675.1 of Geodermatophilus sp. CPCC 206100. NCBI lineage: Bacteria > Bacillati > Actinomycetota > Actinomycetes > Geodermatophilales > Geodermatophilaceae > Geodermatophilus > Geodermatophilus sp. CPCC 206100. Next base: position 13,889 of record NZ_JAQISV010000061.1, on the reverse strand, counting down.
TCAGCGCGACCATGTCCGGCACGTGCCCGGTGGCGCGCGGCTCGTAGGTGGGCGGCAGCACGCCGAGGACGTCGTAGGCGCGGGTGACGGCCAGCTCGTTGGTGTAGGCCCAGGCCCACCACGGGACGCCGGCGTCGGCGGCCTTGGCGAGGATCTTGTCGTCGATGTCGGTGACGTTGCGGACGTAGGTGACCTCGGACCCGCTCGCGGTCAGCCACCGGCGCAGCACGTCGAAGGCGAGCGCCGAGCGCACGTGACCCACGTGCGGCGGGCCCTGGACGGTGAGTCCGCAGACGTACACGGAGGCCTGCCCGGCACGCAGCGGCGTGAAGTCGCGGACCGCACGGGCGGCCGTGTCGTACAGGCGGAGGCTCACCGCCAGGAGTCTACGGAGGCCGGCGCTCAGCCCGGCCCGGCGTCCACTGCCGCCGTCGGCACGACCAGCGCGGTCGCCATCGCCGCCCGCCCCTCGCCGCGGCCGGTGAGACCCAGACCGTCGGTCGTGGTCGCGGTGACGCTCACCGGGGCGCCCAGCGCGGCGGAGAGGACCGCCTCGGCCTCGCTCCGGCGCGGGCCCACCTTCGGGGTGGCGCCGACCAGCTGGACCGCGGCGTTGCCCACCCGCCAGCCGGCCTCGCCCAGCACCGCGCGGACGTGCTCGAGCACCGCCGCGCCGTGAGCCCCCGCCCAGCGCGGGTCGTCGGTGCCGAGCAGGCCGCCGATGTCGCCGAGCCCGGCGGCCGACAGGACGGCGTCAGTGAGCGCGTGAGCCACCACGTCGCCGTCGGAGTGCCCCGCGCAGCCGTCCGCGTCCGGCCACTCCAGGCCGGCCAGCCAGCACGCCCGCCCGGTCTCGATCGGGTGCACGTCGACGCCGATGCCCACCCGCGGCAGGCCGGCGGCCGCGCTCACCGGGCGACCTGCAGCTCCGCCACGGCGAGGTCGTGCGGGACGGTGACCTTCGCGGCGCGCTCGTCCCCGGCCACGGTCGCGACGGCGATGCCCGCGGTGCGGACCACGGCGGCGTCGTCGGTCAGCTCGGCGTCGGCGGGGAGCAGCGCGTAGGCGTCGGCCAGTGCGGCCCGGGAGAAGCCCTGGGGCGTCTGCACCCGGCGCAGCGTCTCGCGCGCGAGGGTGCCGGTGAGGTGGCCCTCGTCGTCCACGGTGACCGTGGTGTCGACGACCGGCAGGACCGGCACGACCGCGCGGGCGCCGGCCGCCAGTGCGGCGAGCACGCGGCCGACGACGTCCGGCGGGGTGAGCGGACGGGCGGCGTCGTGCACGAGGACGGCGTCGGGACGGTCGCCGGCCGCGGTGAGGGCGGCGCGGACCGAGGCCGTCCGGGTCGCCCCCCCGACGACCAGCCGCACGTCCATCGGCAGCACGGTGGCGAAGGCGCCCAGCTCCGCGGCGGGGACGGTGACGACGACGTCGCCCACACCGGCGTCCCGGAGGGTGTCGACCGCCCAGCACACCAGCGGCCGCCCGGCCAGCGGGACCAGCGCCTTCGGCCGGTCGGCCCCCAGACGCAGACCACTCCCGGCCGCTGCGACGATGCCGACAGCGTGCACGGGAGTGGTCTGGACGTGCGGGGTGTTCGCTGAGCGGGGCTCAGCTGGCGAGGACCTCGTCGAGCAGGATCTCGGCCTTGTCCTCGTTGGTGCCCTCGGCGAGCGCGAGCTCGCTCACGAGGATCTGGCGGGCCTTGGAGAGCATGCGCTTCTCGCCGGCCGAGAGGCCGCGGTCCTTGTCCCGGCGCCACAGGTCACGGACGACCTCGGCGACCTTGTTGACGTCGCCCGAGGCGAGCTTCTCGAGGTTGGCCTTGTAGCGGCGCGACCAGTTGGTCGGCTCCTCGGTGTGCGGGGCGCGCAGGACCTCGAAGACCCGGTTCAGCCCCTCCTGACCGACGACGTCACGGACGCCGACGATCTCTGCGTTGTCAGCCGGCACTCGCACGGTGAGGTCGCCCTGAGCGACCTTGAGCACGAGGTAGGCCTTCTCTTCGCCCTTGATGACCCGCTTCTCGATCGCCTCGATGAGCGCGGCACCGTGGTGCGGGTAGACAACGGTCTCGCCGACAGTGAAGCCCATGTGTGTGTGACCCCTTTCGCTGTCCACAGGTTACCACGGCAAACTGACGAAGGGGACCGCCGAGATTCGTAAACCCGCAGGTCAGCGCCTGTATGAAGTAGCCGGGAGGGGTTGACAGCAGCATGGTCGATGTGCCTGCACACCCCGTCCGGCCGGTCGCCACGGCTCGCGCGCTGGTGCTCGCCACCCACCCCGGACCGGCCGTCGCGGTGACGGTCGTGGCGACCCTGCTGGCGGTCGCCGCGGGAGTCCCCGCGGGCCGGGTGGTGCTCGTCGCCGCAGCCGTCCTCGCAGGTCAGGCATCGATCGGCTGGAGCAACGACTGGCTCGACGCCGACCGCGACCGGGCCGTCGCGCGGGCCGACAAGCCGGTCGTCCAGGGTGCGGTGTCGCCGTCGCTGCTGCGCTCGGTGGCGCTGGGATCCGCGGCCGTGGCGGTCGTCCTCTCGCTGCTGCTCGGCCCGGTCCCGGGGGTGCTGCTCCTGGTCCTGGTGGCCAGCGGCTGGGCCTACAACGCCGGCCTCAAGGCGACCGCGGCCTCCCTGGTCCCCTACGTGACCGGCTTCGGCGCGCTGCCGGCCGGCGTCGTGGCCGCGGCTCCGGGCGGGCCGGGCGCCCCGTGGTGGCTCGTGGCCGCGGGCGGGGCACTCGGCGCCGCCGCGCACCTGGCCAACGTCGCGCCCGATCTCGAGGACGACCTGGCCACCGGGATCCGTGGCCTGCCGCACCGGCTGGGCGCCCGCGTCGCGGCCGTCACCGGGGCGGCCCTGCTGGGTGCCGCCTCGCTGGTGCTGGTGCTCGGCCCCGACGGGCCGCCGACCGCCGCCGGGTGGGCCGGCCTGGCGCTGGCCGTGCCCGCGGTCGCGGTGGCCGCCCTGGCCGGCACCGCCCGCTTCCGACGGCTGGCCTTCCCCGCGGTGCTCCTGCTGACCGTCCTCGACGTCGTGCTGCTGGTGGCCGGCGGGGCCGCCCTCACCTGAGGGCGGCCCCGCCCACGGTCACTTCCGGCCGTTGCCGTTCCCGCCGCCGTTGCCGTTGCCGGGCCGGCTGTCGGCGACGGCCGGGGCCGGCTCCTGGGCCGCGGGCGCCTCGACGACCGGCTCCTGCACCTGCGGAGCCGGAGCGGCCTGCCGCTCCGCCCGCCGCTCGGCGTTGCGCGCGTGGGCCTGGCCGCTCACGGTCCCGCCGTCGACCCAGCCCTCCCGCGCACCCTCGCTGACCCAGCTGCCGTGGGACTGCCCGTCCACCGGGCCCTCCTCCCAGACCTGCTGCGGCGTCAGCGTGGGCTCGGACCCCACCCCGGGGACAGCCGGGTCCACGGGGGTGTCCGCGGTGGCGTCGCCGGGGGTGTCCGTGGCGTGGTCGTCACCGGTCTGGTCGCCGGTCCCGGTCCCGGTCTCGTCGCCGGTCCCGGGCTCCTCGCCGGTCACCGACTCCTCAGCGGCGCCCTCGACGGGCTCCTGGAGGGCGTCCTCCTCCTCGGAGGTCACCGGTGCCTCGACGACGGAGGTGGTGTCGTCCTGCGAGGCGACGACGGTGGTGGTCGCACCGGCGAGGGCGACGACGACGACGCCGGTGCCCGCGGCGGCCTTGGCGAGCGCGCCGGCGCCGACGATCTTGGCGACGAGAGTGGTGAGCAGCATGCGGGGCCTCTTCCGTGAGGTCCGGGCGGGGAGCCCGGCCGTCCCGGGGGACGGTTCCTGGTGGGTGGTGAGGAGACCGGTCGCCAGCAGCTCGGCCAGGGCCGCGTTCGGCCGCCCGGGGGCGGTGCCCTGGGCCCGGACCGCGTCGGTGAACGCGGCCAGGCCCGAGGCGCCGTCGGGCACGGGACGGCCCGCGAGGGCGGCCTGGAAGGCCTCCTCCGCGGCTCGGGCGTCAGCTGGAGTGGTCATCTCGTCCTCGTCATCGCCGCGCGGCCGCAGAAGGGTGCGCGGCGGCCACCACTCGATCGGGCGAACCGTCGTCCAGGGCCGTCCGGACGGTGCGCAGCCCGCGCCGCTGCAGCGCCTTGACCGAGCCGACCGACCGGCCCAGCACCTGCCCGACCTGCTCGACGGTCAGGTCGGCCAGGATCCGCAGCAGGATCACCGCACGCTGGTCGGTGGGCAGCTGTCCGCACAGCCGGTGCACGTCGGCGGTGCCGAGGCGGACGAGCGCGTCCTCCTCGGTGTCCCCGCCGGGCTGCCCGGCCAGCGGCGCGTCGTCGTCGCAGACCTGGGGCCGCCTGCCCCGGCGCCGCCAGTCGTCGACCAGGCGACGGTGGGCGATGGTGAACACCCAGGCGCGCAGCGCCGTCTCGTCGCCGCGGAAGGAACCGAGGCCGGTGAGGACGCCGATGAAGGTCTCGCTGGCCAGGTCGTCGGGCTCGGCCGCGCCGTGCAGCCGCAGGTACCCGGTGACAGCCGGGGCGAGGTCGCGGTAGAGCGCCTCGAACGCCCAGGCGGCACCGGCCTGGGCCGCCGCGAGGACGTCGTCGAACGGCAGACCCGTGCCCATCGACCTCTCCCCTCGCCGCGACCGGTCCCCCGGGTATCGGCAGGGCGCGGCCGGAACCGGACCCCTCTTCCCCCTTCCGGGCGGCCGGCCCGGCCCGCCCGCGGTGGCCCGGCCTCCCGGCGGCGGGCCGGGGGTGGGCGTTACGCTCGGCCTGACCCGGGCCATCGACGTGCGGTGGCCGGCACGTCCTGGAGGTCGACGGCTGTGAACCGCGCACTGCGCGCCGCCACTGTGGGTGCCCTGCTCCTGAGCCCGGTCGCGCTGGGCGCGTGCAGTGCCGGGCAGGTCCCCCAGACCGCGACCCAGAACCGGGACAAGGTCGGCCCCGAGGCCGAGGCCGGCGACATCACCCTGCGCCAGATCCGTCTCGAGTACCCCGACGAGGGTCGCTACGAGAGGGGCGACGACGCCCCGCTGACCATGGCGATCATCAACGGCGGCAACGAGGACGACGCGCTCGTCGGCATCGAGGGCGACTTCTTCGACGGCGTCGTCGTGACCGGCCAGGCGACCCCGTCCCCCGCTGTCCCGGCCTCGCCGTCGGCGACCGCGCCCGCCGCCGGGGGGACGGCGGCCTCGCCCTCCACGCCGGCGGTCCCCGCCGCCCCGACCACGACGGCCGCCAGCTCGAGGGTCGACATCCCGATCCCCGCCCGGTCCACCGTGTTCCTGGGTGGGTCCGACGGCGTCACCGTGGCGCTCGCCGACCTGGCCGAGGACATCACCACCGGCCGGACGGTCGAGCTGACGCTGACCTTCGAGCGCGCCGGCGACCTCACCGTGCCGGTCATGGTGGCCAACCCCGACCGTGCCCTGCCCCGCGAGGAGGCCTTCGACTTCCACCAGGAGGAGGGTGGCGCCGAGGAGGGCAGCGAGGACACCGCCCGCGAGCGCGAGGACGAGACCGAGAACTGAGCCCGACGCCTCCTGCGCGCCGCCGGGAACTGTCGTCCCCCGCGGTTAGCGTCGCCGCGTGCCCCCTGCAGGAGTGAAGTCCCGGCCCGCCCACCGCTGCACCGAGTGCGGCTACGGCTCGGCCAAGTGGGTCGGGCGCTGCCCGGAGTGCCAGGCCTGGGGCACCCTCCAGGAGGTCGGCGCGCCGGCCTCCCCGCTGCGCGCCGTGACCGCCGGTCCGGTGAGCGCGCCCGCGGTCCCGATCGCGCAGGTGGAGCTCGCCGCGGCCCGTGCGGTGCCCACCGGCATCGAGGAGTTCGACCGGGTGCTGGGCGGCGGCCTGGTCCCCGGCGCGGTGCTGCTGGTCGCCGGCGAGCCCGGCGTCGGCAAGTCCACGCTGCTGCTCGAGGTCGCCCACCGGGTCGCGGCCGCCAACGGCCCGGCGCTGGTGGTCTCCGGGGAGGAGTCCGCGGCGCAGGTGCGGCTGCGGGCCGAGCGGATCGGTGCCCTGCACGAGGAGCTGTACCTGGCGGCCGAGACGGAGCTGTCCGCCGTCCTCGCCCACGTCGAGCAGGTGGCCCCGTCGCTGCTGGTCCTCGACAGCGTGCAGACCATCCGCTCCCCCGCGGTCGACGGCACCGACGGCGGCGCCACGCAGGTGCGCGCCGTGGCCAGTGCCCTCACCGGGGTGGCCAAGAGCCGGGGGATGACCGCGATCCTGGTCGGCCACGTCACCAAGGACGGCGCGATCGCCGGGCCCCGCACCCTCGAGCACCTCGTCGACGTCGTCGTCTCCTTCGACGGCGAGCGGCACTCCACCCTCCGCCTGGTGCGGGCGACCAAGAACCGGTTCGGGCCGGCCGACGAGATCGGCTGCTTCGAGATCGGCGACCGCGGCGTGGTCGGGGTCCCCGACGCCTCGCACCTGTTCGTCTCCCGCCGCACCGCGCCGGTCCCCGGCAGCTGCGTCACGGTGACCCTGGAGGGCAGCCGCCCGCTGCTGGCCGAGGTGCAGGCCCTGGTGGCCGGCACCGGCGGCGGCGGGTCGCCGCGACGGGCGGTGAGCGGGCTGGACTCCCAGCGGGTGGCCATGGTCAACGCCGTCGTCGAGCGGCGCGGCGGCGTCCGCCTGGCCGACGCCGACGTCTTCGCCGCCTCGGTCGGGGGCGTGAAGATCGGCGAGCCGGCCGCCGACCTGGCGCTGGCGCTGGCCATCGCCTCGGCGGCCAAGGACGTGCCGCTGCCGCAGGGTCTGGTCGCCCTCGGGGAGGTCGGCCTGTCCGGGGAGATCCGGCGGGTCGGCGGCACCGGTCGCCGGCTGGCCGAGGCCGCCCGGCAGGGCTACCGGGTGGCGCTCGTCCCGGAGGACTCGGGCAAGGCGCCCCGCGGGATGAAGCTCATCGAGGTGGCCGACCTCGGAGCCGCGTTCGCCCGGTTCTTCTGAGCCCGTTCCACGACCCGGGAGGGTGAGGTCACTCACTGCCACCGGGCAGTACGGTGGGCCCCACGTAGACTCGCCCCGCCACCGACCGTCAGGAGCGCTCGTGCCCCCCGCTGTGGACCCCGAGGTCGCGCTCCGCGAACTCCTCGGCCGCATCGCCCCGGGGACGGCCCTGCGCGACGGCTTGGAGCGCATCCTCGCCGGGCGGACGGGCGCGCTGATCGTGCTCGGCTACGACCGGGTGGTGGAGTCCATCTGCACCGGCGGGTTCGCCCTCGACGTCGCCCTGTCGGCGACCCGGCTGCGCGAGCTGGCCAAGATGGACGGCGCGGTCATCGTCTCCTACGACGGCACCCGCATCGTCCGGGCGGGCGTGCACCTGATGCCCGACCCGACCGTCCCCACCGAGGAGTCGGGCACCCGGCACCGCACCGCCGAGCGGGTCGCGATCCAGACCGGCTTCCCGGTCATCTCGGTCAGCCAGTCGATGCACATCATCAGCGTCTACGTGGCCGGCCGCCGGTACACCCTCGAGCACCCGACGACGATCCTCGCCCGCGCCAACCAGGCCCTGGCGGCGCTGGAGCGCTACAAGCTGCGCCTCGACGAGGTGGCCAGCACCCTGTCGGCCCTGGAGATCGAGGACCTCGTCACGGTCCGCGACGCGATGAGCGTGAGCCAGCGGCTGGAGATGGTCCGCCGGATCGCCGACGAGATCGAGGGCTTCGTCGTCGAGCTGGGCACCGACGGCCGGCTGCTCGCCCTCCAGCTGGACGAGATGCTCGCCGGCGTCGAGGAGGACCGCGGCCTCCTGGTGCGCGACTACCTGCCCGGCGGGGCGCGGCGGCCGAAGACGATCGAGCAGGTCCTCAACGACCTGCGCGCGCTGTCGGCCACCGAGCTGCTCGACCTGTCCGCGGTGGCCCGCTGTTACGGCCTGCCCACCTCCGCCGACGCGCTGGACTCGCCGGTGAGCCCGCGTGGCTTCCGGCTGCTGGCCCGGGTGCCGCGCCTGCCGGCCGGCATCATCGAGCGACTGGTCGACCACTTCGGCGGCCTGCAGAAGCTGCTCGCGGCCACGATCGAGGACCTCCTGGCCGTCGAGGGCGTCGGCGAGGCGCGGGCGCGCGGCATCCGCGAGGGCCTGTCCCGACTGGCCGAGACCTCGATCCTCGACCGCTACAGCTAACGGCCCTCCTGCACGGACCCGCCGCGACCGTGCGAGCGGTGGGGGGCAGGACGGTCCTCTCTCAGGTGATGGCGAACGGGGCGTCGGGGCCGATCTTGGTGTCCAGCCGGCCGCGCACCGCGTACTGCCCCGGTCCCACCGGCTCGCGGGTGCCGGCGCAGCCCGGCTCGCTGGTCAGGCCACCCCAGACCAGCGGGAAGGCGACCTGCTCCCCCGGGGCGAGGGTCCGGGTGTCGCTGCTGGCCTCGGGGAAGCAGTCGTTGCTCCCCCACAGCCGGGTGCCCGCGCCGTCGACCAGCACGACCTCCTGCAGGCCCTTGTCCAGGGTCCGCACGCACGGCACCGGCGAGACGTTGGTGACCACGAGCTCGAAGGTCGGCTTGCCGCCGGAGGGTGCGCTGCCCGGCGTCCGGACCTCCAGGCCCACCATGTCGTCCGTGCAGGGGCCGCCCGGGGCGGGGCCGGCCGGGACGGGGTCCGGCGCCGCCGGCGGCGGCGTCGTCGCCGGGGTCGGGGTCTGCACGCTGGCCAGTGACGGGACGACCTGCTCCAGCGCGGGCGGCGGCGCCGCCTCGGTGGGCTCGGCCGACGCCGCGGCGGCGGTGCCCCCGCCGCTCCCGCCGCTCCCGGTCGCCAGGGCCACCGCCAGCCACCCGCCGCCGCCGAGGACGGCGACGAGCAGGGTCAGGACGAGCAGGCGCCGCCGCCAGTAGACGGCCGCGGGGAGGGGGCCGACCGGGTGCAACACGCCGAGAACGGTAGTGCGCCCCCCGCTCCTGACCTGCGGCGGCACGCCGTCCCGGTCAGACGGCACACTGGGACCCCGTGGACCGCAGCACCCGCCCCGCAGCACCGCCCGCCGACGACACCGGCGACGTCCTCGTCGACTGGTTCGCCACGGCCGCCCGCGACCTGCCGTGGCGGCGACCGGGGGTGGACCCGTGGGCGGTGCTGGTCAGCGAGGTCATGCTGCAGCAGACGCCGGTGGCCCGCGTCGAGCCGGTGTGGCGGGAGTGGACGGCGCGCTGGCCCACCCCGGCCGCCCTGGCCGCCACGTCCCCGGCCGAGGTGATCCGCGCCTGGGGCAAGCTCGGCTACCCGCGGCGGGCGCTGCGGCTGCGCGAGGCGGCCATCGCCCTGACCGAGCGGCACGGCGGGGTCGTCCCGGCCGACGTCGCGGCCCTGGAGGCCCTGCCGGGCATCGGCACCTACACCGCCCGGGCCGTCGTCTGCTTCGGCCACGGCCGGCCACAGCCCGTCGTGGACACCAACGTCCGGCGGGTCGTCGCCCGGCTGGTGCACGGCCGCGCCGAGGCGGCCCCGGCACGCGCGTCCGACCTCGCCGACGTCGCGGCGCTGGCGCCTCCGGACCCCGCGCGGGCGGTGCGGTTCTCGGTCGCGGCCATGGAGCTGGGGGCCCTGGTCTGCGTCGCGCGGACGCCGCGGTGCGGAGCCTGCCCGGTGCGGGACCGGTGCGCGTGGCGGCTGGCCGGCTGCCCGGCGTCCGACGGTCCGCCCCGCCGGGTGCAGCGGTTCCCCGGGACGGACCGGCAGGTGCGCGGCCGCCTGCTCGACGTCCTGCGGGACGCCGAGGGCCCGGTGTCGGCCACCCGGCTGGACGACGCCTGGGACGACGCCGTCCAGCGCGCCCGCTGCCTGGACTCGCTGCTGGTGGACGGGCTGGTCGAGCAGACCCCCGACGGCCGCTTCCGCCTCCCCGCCTGAGCCGCCCCACGCCGCGGTTGATGATCGTCGGGTGGCTGCCCGACGCGCCGGCGGCGGCCACCGGACGACGATGGTCGACGGGGTCGTCGGCGGGCGCCCCCGGACACGACGAAGGGGCCGCCTCCCTCACGGGAGACGGCCCCTGTCGCTGACCTACCCGGTCATCACTCCTTGCGGAGAGAGGGCCCCGGGGTGCCGTCCTCGTCGTCACCGACGGCCAGCGCGACCGGCGGCGTGTCGGGGAGGTCGATCGGCTTGGCCTCACCGCGGAAGGTGAACTTCTGCGCGGCGCCCTCGGCCTCGTCGACGTCCACCACGATGATCTGACCCGCGGTCAGCTCGCCGTAGAGGATCTTCTCCGACAGCGCGTCCTCGATCTCGCGCTGGATGGTCCGGCGCAGCGGCCGGGCACCCAGCACCGGGTCGAACCCGCGGGAGGCCAGGAGCTTCTTGGCCTCCTGGGTGACCTCGAGCGCCATGTCCTTGTTCGCCAGCTGGCCCTCCACGCGGGCGAGCATGAGGTCGACGATCTGGATGATCTCGTTCTCGGTCAGCTGGTGGAACACGACGATGTCGTCGATGCGGTTGAGGAACTCAGGCCGGAAGTGCTGCTTGAGCTCGTCGTGCACGCGCGACTTCATGCGCTCGTAGTTGGACTGGCTGTCGTTCCCGGCCTGGAAGCCGAGGCCGACGGCCTTGGAGATGTCCCGCGTCCCGAGGTTGGTCGTGAGGATCAGGATCGTGTTCTTGAAGTCCACGATCCGGCCCTGACCGTCGGTGAGCCGGCCGTCCTCGAGCACCTGCAGGAGCGTGTTGAACACGTCCGCGTGCGCCTTCTCGATCTCGTCGAAGAGGACCACCGAGAACGGCTTGCGCCGCACCTTCTCGGTCAGCTGACCGCCCTCGTCGTAGCCGACGTAGCCGGGAGGGGCACCGACGAGCCGCGAGACGGTGAAGCGGTCGTGGAACTCACCCATGTCGATCTGGATGAGCGCGTCGTCCTCACCGAACAGGAACTGGGCCAGCGCCTTGGCCAGCTCGGTCTTACCGACACCCGAGGGGCCGGCGAAGATGAACGAGCCACCGGGACGGCGCGGGTCCTTGAGGCCCGCCCGCGTGCGCCGGATCGCCTGGCTGACGCTCTTGATGGCCTCTTCCTGGCCGATGATCCGCTTGTGGAGCTCGTCCTCCATGCGCAGGAGGCGGGTGGTCTCCTCCTCCGTCAGCTTGAAGACGGGGATCCCGGTCCAGTTGGCGAGGACCTCGGCGATCTGCTCGTCGTCGACCTCGGCGACGACGTCCATGTCGCCGGCCTTCCACTGCTTCTCGCGCTCGGCCTTCTCCGCCAGGAGGGTCTTCTCCTTGTCGCGCAGCGACGCGGCCTTCTCGAAGTCCTGGGCGTCGATCGCCGATTCCTTCTCGCGGCGGATGCCGGCGATCCGGTCGTCGAACTCGCGCAGGTCCGGCGGGGCGGTCATCCGCTTGATCCGCATCCGGGCACCGGCCTCGTCGATCAGGTCGATCGCCTTGTCCGGGAGGAAGCGGTCGGAGATGTACCGGTCGGCCAGCGTCGCGGCGGCGACGAGCGCGCCGTCGGTGATGCTGATCCGGTGGTGCGCCTCGTAGCGGTCGCGCAGGCCCTTGAGGATCTCGATCGTGTGGGTGAGCGTCGGCTCGCCCACCTGGATCGGCTGGAAGCGGCGCTCGAGCGCGGCGTCCTTCTCCAGGTGCTTGCGGTACTCGTCGAGCGTGGTGGCGCCGATGGTCTGCAGCTCACCGCGGGCCAGCATCGGCTTGAGGATGCTGGCGGCGTCGATCGCGCCCTCCGCGGCACCGGCCCCGACGAGGGTGTGGATCTCGTCGATGAACAGGATGATGTCGCCGCGGGTGCGGATCTCCTTGAGGACCTTCTTCAGCCGCTCCTCGAAGTCACCGCGGTAGCGGGAACCGGCGACGAGCGCGCCGAGGTCCAGGGTGTACAGCTGCTTGTCCTTCAGCGTCTCGGGGACCTCGCCCTTGACGATCGCCTGGGCCAGGCCCTCGACGACGGCGGTCTTGCCGACGCCGGGCTCGCCGATGAGGACGGGGTTGTTCTTGGTCCGCCGCGACAGGACCTGCATGACCCGCTCGATCTCCTTGGCCCGCCCGATGACCGGGTCGAGCTTGGAGTCGCGCGCGGCCTGGGTCAGGTTGCGGCCGAACTGGTCGAGCACCAGCGAGGTGGACGGCGTGCCCTCGGCGGGGCCGCCGGCCGCGGCCGGCTCCTTGCCCTGGTAGCCGGACAGCAGCTGGATGACCTGCTGGCGGACGCGGTTGAGGTCGGCGCCCAGCTTCACGAGGACCTGGGCGGCGACGCCCTCACCCTCGCGGATCAGGCCGAGCAGGATGTGCTCGGTGCCGATGTAGTTGTGGCCGAGCTGCAGCGCCTCGCGCAAGGACAGCTCGAGCACCTTCTTGGCCCGCGGGGTGAAGGGGATGTGGCCGGACGGGGCCTGCTGGCCCTGCCCGATGATCTCCTCCACCTGCTGGCGGACACCCTCCAGCGAGATGCCCAGGGACTCGAGAGCCTTGGCAGCGACGCCCTCACCCTCGTGGATCAGGCCCAGGAGGATGTGCTCGGTGCCGATGTAGTTGTGGTTGAGCATCCGGGCCTCTTCCTGGGCCAGGACGACCACGCGGCGGGCTCGGTCGGTGAACCGTTCGAACATCTGCTGCTTCTCCTCTGACCGGCTGGTCCGGCGCTGCCCTCCCCGTGGTGGAGAGGAGCACCCGACGTCCGTCGGCGCGCGGGGGCACCGGTCTTTCCACTGTAGTCGCGGACCCCTCGCCACCGTCGGCACGCGGCCGGGGAAGTGGAGAGGGACTGCACGGTCCAACCGACGGGAACGGGGCGGTGTTCCGGTGCGGTTACGCCGTGAGCGGACGGCGCCGTGCGTGCCGCCGGGACCGCGGGGACGCCCGCGGCTCAGGCGACGCGTTCGGCGGCTTCGGCCTCGGCCGGCTCGCGACCCTCGCCGAGGAAGCGCGCGTAGACGAACGCCGCCAGCACCCCGCCGAGCACCGGCCCCAGGACGTAGGCCCACGCCGCGTCGAACCGACCAGCCACGATCATCGGGCCGAGGGCGCGCGCCGGGTTGACCGCCCCGCCGGACAGGGGGCCGGCGATCAGGACGCAGGCGGCCAGCGTGAAGCCGACGGCCAGCCCCGCGGAGGCCTTGGGCACGCGGGAGTCGGTGGCCACCGACACGATGGTGAGCACGAGGAAGAAGGTCACGACCGCCTCGATCGCCAGCACGCCGACGCTGCTCACGCCGTCCACCGGCAGCGTCGCGCCCAGCACGGCCTGCTCCCGGCCCGCGCCGCCGTGCAGGCTCCAGACCGTCAGGGCGGCGCACACCGCGCCGACCAGCTGGGCCGCCAGGTACGAGGGCACGTACCGCCACGGGAAGGTCCCCGTGGCGGCCAGCGCGAGGGTCACCGCCGGGTTGAGGTGGCACCCGGAGACGTGGCCGAGCGCGTTGACGAGGGCGACCAGGCTCAGCCCGAAGGCCAGCGCGACCGCCAGCGAGTCGAGGCCCGCACCGGCGATGGACCGTCCGATGACCGCGGCGGTCGCCACGGCCGTCCCGGCCAGGACGAGGAAGTAGGTGCCGATCAGCTCGGCGACGGCGACGCGGACGAGGTTCTGGCCGGTCCTGCTGCCGTAGAGGCCTTCTGTCACGGTGGTGCGCTCCTCGGGTGGGCTCGTCGGCCCACCCCGCAGATGCGCCCGCCCTCCGATGCCACCGCGGGGGCCCTCCCAAACCACGCCGGACCCGCACCTCCCGGGAGGGGCCGGGCCGGCGGGGGGGGCGGGCGGGCCCCCTCCAGGGCCCCCCCCGATCGCGGGGGGGGGGTCCACGGGCGTGACCGCCCGCCCCACGTCGGCCACGCCTCCCCCCGGAGGATCTCGAGGACCTGCGGGGCGGCGAGCTCGGCGGCCGCCCGGACGCCCTTCGGGTCGAGGCTGCTCACCGGGTGCGGGACGACGGCGTAGCGGTATCCCGGGGC
>NZ_JAQISV010000060.1:0-30312 GCF_048569675.1 Geodermatophilus sp. CPCC 206100 | reverse complement strand
GCGGCGGCGGCCCGGGCGGCCTCGACCACCGCGGCGGGCGTCGTCGGCGCGGGCGGAGCGGCCGGCACGCGGCGGCGGCCGGCGGGGTGCGCCTCCACCGCCGCGTCGAGGAACTCCTCGTGCCGGGCCTGGATCAGCTCCGCCACGGTGTAGGAGCCGCTGGGGGTGGGGACGTCCACCTGCAGCAGCGCCGAGCGGTTGGCCTGGCCCCAGACCTCGCGCAGGTCGTCGTCGTCCTCGGCGTCCTGGATGCGGGCGACCAGGTCGGCGGCGTCCGGCTCGCTCGTCCGGCGGTCCCGGGCCTCCTCCTCGCGCTCGTGCTCGAGCAGCCGGCCGCCGTGGAAGGCGACGAGGTCGCGGACGTGCGCGGTGCCCGGGTCGCACTTGAGGGCGTCGAACACCAGCCACTCGAGCAGCCGCCCGGTGGCCGCCTGGTCGGTGACCTCCTTGGCCGGGTCGTCGTTGGGCTTGATGCCCACGTGCACGCTGCGTGCGCCGACGATCAGCGGACGGCGTCCGCGGCGCAGCCGCACCCACACGCTGGCCGCGTAGGGGAACTCCCGGTGGGTCTGCACCGACCAGGTCTTCTGCCCCTCGATCGGGCGGCCGTTGGCGTCGACCTCGGTGACCTCCTTGCCCCGGGCGGTCACCACCACGATGCCGGGGAAGGTGAGCAGCTCGGTCTGCAGCTTGCGCCAGCGGGCGCCGGCGTCGTTCCACAGGTTCTGGCTGATGACGATCTCGGCGTTGGGGTCGCGCTTGAGCAGCTCCTTGTTGCGGGTGGACTTCGCCGCGCGGGCGCTGGCCCAGTCCTTGAGTCCGTCCCAGATCGCCGAGCCGGTGTCGATGCCGAGCACCACCGGCGGCTCGCCAGCGTCGGCCGCGCGGCGCGCCTCGGCCTTCACCGCCTGGACGGCGGCCAGCACCGCGGCGTAGGAGCCGTCGTGCTCGATCAGCTGGTAGTCGGCGCCGGGGATCGCGCCGTACTCGTCACCGGCGCCCTCGTTGAGGTCGATCCAGTACAGCGTGCCGATCCGGTCGCTGGCGCTGAACTGGGCCAGCGCCCAGCTCTTGCCGGACTTCTCCTCGCCCTCGAGGAGGACGCAGGGCCACGGGACGCGGCCGGTGGGCTTGCGGGTCTTGAGGCCAGAGACGGCCATGGTGTGCTCCTTGCCGACACGGGGAAGATGTCGACCCGAAAGCTACGAGCGGGCACTGACACAACTGGATGCCGCTCGCAAGCACCTCGGACCCCGTCCGGCGAAGCCGCAGGTCAGGCGGCCGGGTGGGCGTGTCGGCGTTCGCCCTGGGCGTAATCGGCCGGGCGCCGCGGCCGCAGGCGGTGGGCCAGCGCGGTGTGCCGTCGTCCGGAGCCGGTGGCGCGCACGGCCTGCGCGAGCGCCCGGGGCGACCCGACCAGGACCACGAGCTGCTTGGCGCGGGTGACGGCGGTGTAGAGCAGGTTGCGCTGCAGCATCATCCAGGCGCTGGTCGTGAGCGGGACGACGACGCAGGGGTACTCACTGCCCTGGGACCGGTGCACGGTGACGGCGTAGGCGTGCACCAGCTCGTCGAGCTCGGCGAAGTCGTAGTCGACCGTCTCGCCCTCGTCGGTGACCACGGTGAGCGTCTGCCCGATCCCGTCGACGGCGGTGACGACGCCCTGGGTGCCGTTGAAGACCCCGTTCGCGCCCTTGTCGTAGTCGTTGCGGATCTGGCTGACCTTGTCCCCGACGCGGAACACCCGACCGCCGAAGCGCTTCTCGGCACGGTCGGGCCGGGCAGGGGTCAGGGCCTCCTGCAGCAGCTCGTTGAGCGCGGCGGCGCCGGCCGGCCCGCGGTGCACCGGCGTGAGCACCTGGACGTCGCGGCGCGGGTCGAGGCCGAAGCGGGCCGGGATGCGCCGGACGACGACGTCGACGGTGAGGCCCGCGGCCTCCTCGGCGTCCTCGGTGGCGAACAGGTAGAAGTCGTCGAGGCCGCGGACCTGGGGCGGACGGCCGGCGTTGATCCGGTGGGCGTTGGTCACCACCCCCGACCGGGCGGCCTGCCGGAAGACCTGGGTGAGGCGCACGTGCGGAACGGCGGTGCCCTCGGCGAGGAGGTCGCGGAGGACCTCGCCCGCGCCGACCGAGGGCAGCTGGTCGACGTCGCCGACCAGCAGCAGGTGCGCGCCGGGCGGCACCGCCCGCACGAGCTTGTTGGCCAGCAGCAGGTCGAGCATCGAGGACTCGTCGACCACCACCAGGTCGGCGTCCAGCGGCCGCTCCCGGTCGAAGGCCGCGACCCCGCCGGGGCGGAGCTCCAGCAGCCGGTGCACGGTCACCGCCTCGGCGCCGGTCAGCTCGGTGAGCCGTCTCGCCGCCCGACCGGTGGGTGCGGCCAGCAGGACCCGGGCGCCCTTGGCCGCCGCGAGGGTGACGATCGAGCGCACCGTGAAGCTCTTGCCGCAGCCGGGGCCGCCGGTGAGGACGGCGACCTTCTCGGTCAGCGCCAGGCGCACGGCCTCCTGCTGGCCGGGGGCCAGCTCCACACCCGTGCGCCGGTGCAGCCAGGCCAGCGCGGCGGTCCAGTCCACCCCGGCGAAGGCCGGCATCCGGTCCTCGTCGGCGGCGGCCAGCCTCCGGAGCGCCGCCGCCAGGGAGACCTCCGCCCGGTGGAACGGCACGAGGTAGTAGGCCACGGTCGCGGGCTCCCCGTCCTCGCCGGGGAGCTCGTCGCGGACGAGGTTCTGGTCGGCGACCAGCAGGGCCAGGCAGTGGCGCACCAGGTCGGCCGGCACCTGCAGCATCTCGACCGCCCGGGCGGCCAGCTCGCTCTCGGGCAGGTAGCAGTGCCCCTGCCCGGTGGCCTCGGAGAGGACGAACTGCAGCCCCGCCTCGACCCGCTCGGTGCTGTCGTGCGGGATGCCCACCGCGGCGGCGATCGTGTCGGCGGTCGTGAACCCGATGCCCCACACGTCCGCGGCCAGGCGGTAGGGCTCCTCCCGGACGACGCGGATCGAGGCGTCGCCGTACTGCTGGAAGATCCGCACGGCCAGCGAGGTGGACACGCCCATCCCCTGCAGGACGACCATGACCTCCTTGACCGCCTTCTGCTCCTCCCACGCCGCGGTGATCGAGCGCGTCCGCTTCGGGCCGAGGCTGGGCACCTCGGCCAGCCGCCCCGGCTCCTCCTCGATGACCCGCAGCGCATCGGCGCCGAAGTGGTCGACGATCCGCTCGGCCAGCTTCGGGCCGATGCCCTTGACCAGCCCCGACCCGAGGTAGCGGCGGATCCCCTGCACCGTGGCCGGCAGCACGGTGGTGTAGTCCTCGACCAGGAACTGCCGCCCGAACTGCGGGTGCGCTCCCCACCGTCCGCGCAGCCGCAGCGTCTCCCCCGGGTGGGCGCCCAGCAGCGATCCGACGACGGTGACCAGGTCGCTCCCGCGCCCGGTGTCGACCCGGGCCACGGTGTAGCCGGTCTGGGGGTTGGCGAAGGTGATCCGCTCCAGTGTCGCCTCGAGGACCGCCCCCGTCCGCGCCTCCGCCACCGCCGTCCCTCCGCTCCCCCGACCCGTCCGCCCGATGGTTCCACGCCCCAGCGACAGCCCCGCCGGGCACGGAACTGTCGGTGGGCCCACCTAGCCTCCGGGTCACTCACTCGAGCACAGCACCGACGACACGGAGGACCGGATCATGGCCGGCGACACTGTCATCACCCTCATCGGCAACCTGACCAGCGACCCCGAGCTCCGCTGGACACCCTCGGGCGCGGCGGTGGCCAGCTTCACCATCGCGTCCACCCCGCGGACGATGGACCGCCAGACCCAGGAGTGGAAGGACGGCGAGGCGCTCTTCCTGCGCTGCAGCGTGTGGCGGGAGGCTGCGGAGAACGTCGCGGAGTCGCTGACCCGGGGCTCGCGGGTCATCGCGCAGGGCCGCCTCAAGCAGCGCTCCTTCGAGACGAAGGAGGGCGAGAAGCGCACCGTCGTCGAGCTGGACGTCGACGAGATCGGCCCGTCGCTCCGCTACGCGACGGCGACCGTCACCAAGGCCGCCCGGTCCGGGCAGGGTGCCGGCAAGGGGTCCGCCGGCGGGTTCGGCGGCGGGTTCGGTGCCGCCGACGGCGGCGCGGCGGCCGCGCGGGGCGGCTCCGCCGACCCCTGGGCCACGCCGGTCGGTGTCGCCACCGAGGAGCCGCCCTTCTGAGCCCACCCGCACCCGAGCCGCCCACACCCGGTCTCCGGCGATGCCGCCACCGGAACCGGTGCTGCCGCCGCACAGCACCGGGTGTGGGCGCCCCGGGGACCACGCCGTCGGCCGACACTCCCGGGTGCGCGGTCGCCGGCGGCCGGGAAGTCCCGGGTGCGGATCCCGAGCACGGGTCCCGAGGGGGTGTCCACCGCGCGCGGGCCGGAGGACCATCTCCCGGGTGGACCAGCTCACGGTCCCGACGGGCCGTTCCCCTGCGGACACGGGCGCTGACGCCCGTCCCCCGCGGCGCGGGCGGCGCTCGCTCGTGCTGCGACCTCGCCGGCGGTGGTTCCACTACACCCTCTCCGGGCTGGCGGGCGCCGTCCTCTTCCTCTGCTGGTCGCTGTTCCCCTCCCTCCTCCCGCGGACGGGGCTCACCCAGGGACTGATCAGCGGCATCACCGCCGCGTTCGGCTACGCGGTCGGCACCCTGGCGGCCAACGTGTGGAACGCCTTCGCCGGCCGGGACGCGCGGCCGGCCGGGCGCCGCTCGTGGTGGGTCTTCGGCGGCGTCGCGGCCGTCGCCTACGTCGCGGCGACGATCTTCGGCCGCTACTGGCAGGCGCGGATCCGGGAGCTGATGGACGCCCCCGCCGACAGCGCGCTGTCCCTGCTCGTGGTCCCGGCTGTCGCCGTCGTCGTCTTCTGCGCCCTCATCGCCCTCTCGCGGGCGGTCCACCGCCTCTACCGGTGGCTGACGGTCCTGCTCAACCGGTGGATCGGCGCCCGCGCGGCGCGCGTCGTGGGCTGGGTGGTCGTCGTGGGCGGTGCGGCACTGCTGTTCAGCGGGGTGGTGGTCGACCAGTTGGTGACCGCCGCGGACCGGACCTTCGCCCTCCGCAACGACGACACGGCCCCCGGCGTCGAGCGGCCGACGGTCTCCTCCCGGTCGGGCGGTCCGGACTCGCTGGTCCCCTGGGGGTCCCTGGGCCGGGAGGGGCGGAAGTTCGTCGGCAGCGGCGCGTCCGCGGCGGAGATCGCCGCGTTCACCGGTGGCCCGGCCCTGGAGCCGGTGCGCGCCTACGCGGGGCTGGACTCCGCGCCCACCACCGAGGAACGCGCCGCCCTGGCCGTCGACGACCTGGAGCGGGCCCGGGGCTTCGACCGCGGCACCCTGGTCGTCATCACGACCACCGGCTCCGGCTGGGTCGATCCCGGCGCGATCGACTCCATCGAGCACCTGACCGGCGGCGACAGCGCGGCGGTCGCCATGCAGTACTCCTACCTCCCCTCCTGGATCTCCTACCTGGTGGACCAGGACCGGGCCCGCGACGCCGGCCGGGAGCTCTTCGACGCGGTGTACGACCGGTGGTCGAAGCTGCCGCTGGACGACCGCCCCCGGCTGGTCGTGGTCGGCGAGAGCCTGGGGTCCTTCGGCGGGGAGACCGCCTTCAGCGGCGAGTACGACCTGCGGAACCGGACCGCCGGCGCCGTCTTCGCCGGCCCACCGAACTTCAACACGCTGTACCGAGAGTTCGTCGACGACCGGGACGCCGGGAGTCGCGAGATCGAGCCGGAGTACCGGGACGGCCGCACGGTGCGCTTCACGAACGACCCGGCCACCGACGTCCCGCCCCGCTCGGAGCCCTGGGACGGCGCCCGCGTGCTGTACCTCGTGCACGCCTCCGACCCGATCACCCTGTGGAGTCCGCAGCTGCTGTACGCCCGCCCGGACTGGCTCGAGGAGGCACCGGGGGACGATGTGGTGGACGTGGTCAAGTGGATCCCGTTCGTGACCTTCTGGCAGGTCACGGCGGACCTGCCCTTCGCCGGCAACGTCCCCGACGGCCACGGGCACGTCTACACGACCCAGTACGTCGACGCCTGGGCTCAGGTCCTGCAACCGCCGGGGTGGACGGAGGCCAAGGCCGAGCAGTTGCGCGCCCTGCTCACCGCGGGATGACCGGCGCCCGTCGCGCCGCGAGCTGACCGAGGGGGACGTCGATGTCCGGTCCGAGCCGCAGGTCCGCCCCGCGCTGGCGCCGCAGCGCCGCAGTCGTGGCGCTCGCCGCCGCGGTGTGGATCCTCCTGCTGGTCGTCGTCGTGGCGTTCGACGACTTCCCGCGCGGCCTGCTCCTGCTCGTGTGCGCCGCCGTGGTCGCGGCCGGGGCCTGGGAGGGCGTCCTGCGCCGGGGCTGGGCGCGGGTGGGTGCTCTCGCCGTCGCCGGCGCCGCCCTGGCGGGCGGGGTCCTGCTGCTGGGTGACGACGGCTACCGGCAGAGCCTGGTGCAGCTCGGTCTCGGGGCGCTGGTCTGGCACGCGGCGGCCCGGGTGGCCTTCCGGCCGGACGTCGTCCTGCCGGCCGCGGCGCCCCCGCGGCGGCCGGTGCTCGTCGTCAACCCGCGGTCCGGCGGCGGCCGGGCGGCCGAGGTCGGCCTGGCAGCTGCGGCCCGGGCACGGGGCATCGAGGTGGTGGAGCTGCACGCCGGGGCGGACCTCGAGGCACTGGTGCGCGAGGCGGTCGACGCCGGAGCGGACGCCGTGGCCATGGCCGGTGGCGACGGCTCGCAGGCCGTCGTGGCCGCCCTCGCCGCCGAGGCGGACCTGCCCTACGCCTGCATCCCCGCGGGCACGCGCAACCACTTCGCCCTCGACCTGGGCGTGGACCGGGACGACGTGGTGGGAGCGCTCGACGCCTTCGTCGACGGCGGCGAACGGGTGGTGGATCTCGCCGAGGTCAACGGCCGGGTCTTCGTCAACAACGTCTCGCTGGGCGTCTACGCGGAGGCCGTGCAGCAGGAGGGCTATCGCGCCGCGAAGCTGCGGACCCTGCTGGGCACGGTGGCCGCCTCGCGGGCCCCGGAGGGCGCCTCGCAGGACCTCAGCTGGACCACCCCGGGCGGCCGCACGCTGCGGGGCGCGACGGTGGTCATGGTGAGCAACAACCAGTACCGGCTGACCGGGGCGGCCGGTGCGGGCAGCCGGCCGGCCGTCGACCGGGGACTCCTCGGGGTGACCGTGCTCGACCCGCCGGTCAGCGGCGAGCGGCGACGGCGCCGCCCCTGGCGACAGTGGGAGACCCCCGACTTCCGCGTCGAGGCGACCCGTCCGGTGCCGGCGGGGATCGACGGCGAGGCAGCCCTGCTCACTCCCCCCGTCGTGTTCCGGAGCCGGCCGGCGGCGCTGCGGGTGCGGGTTGCCGCGCACCACCCCGCCGCCTCACCGTCGGCGATCGAGCCGGTCGGTGCGCTCCCGGCGCTGCGGGCGCTGCTGCGCATCGCCGGCGGAGGCGACCCGCGGCAGCGACCCCCCGGTGTGCCCGCGGTCCGGCAACCGGCCCCCGACACGCCGCCACCCGGTGCGCCAGGGGCCGGCGCCCGCGGCCGGAGCGACGCGGAGCCCCTCTGACGGTCCGGTTCCCGACGGCACGGACGGGTCCCCGCCGCTGGTCGGTCGCACCCGGCAGCTCCGGATCCCGCGCACCGCGTCCTCGCGGATCGACGGCCGCGCCTCAGCCGGTGGGGGTCGCCTCGGGGATGTCACGGTCGAGTTCGTCGTTGCGCGCTGGGCCCTTCCACTCCAGGAGGAGGAGCGAGGCGTCGTCACTGGTCCGCCCCGAGCGCGCGGCCATCAGCGCGTGCGAGAGCCGCCGCACCGTCTCGGCGCAGGTCAGGTCGGCCGCGGTCGTCTGCTCGATCAGGTCGCGCAGCCGCTCCTCGCCGAACTGCTCACCGCCGGGCAGGCGCTCCTCGACGACCCCGTCGGTGAAGAACAGCACCCGGTCCCCCGGCTCGAGCTGCGCCGTCTGCACGACAGGCGTGCCGGACCCGAAGCCGACCGGCCGGCTGACCGGCCCGGTGAGCTCACCGACGACCCGGCTGCCGCGGACCCACAGCGCGGGCGGGTGCCCGGCGTTGACCCAGCTGAGCAGCCCGCTCTGGGTGTCCAGCCGGCCCAGCTGGGCGGTCGCGAAACGGCCCGGGAACGACGTGGCGACCGCCCGGTCCATCGCCGGGTACAGCGCGGTCAACGGGAGCTCGGCCAGCCGCCCGTGCCGGTAGGCGGCGATGATGACCGTGGCCATCGTCGCGGCCTCCAGGCCGTGGCCCATCGCGTCGAACACCGCCACGTGCAGCACGTGCTCGTTGAAGGCGTAGTCGAAGCTGTCACCACCGACCTCGTAGGCCGGCTCCAAGCTCCCCGCCAGGTCGATCACGGGGGTGCTCATCGACAGCGGCGGCAGCATCTGCCACTGCATGTGCGCGGACACGCTGAGCGGCCCGGCGGTGCGTACCCGGGTGAACGCGTCGGTGTAGCTGTCGTTTGTCACGATCATGTCCGCCACCAGGCCGGCCAGCCGCTGGGCGAGCTGCCGGTCGTACTCCGTCAGGCGCGGGAGCGTCAGGCCGAGCACCCCCACGCGGTTGGACCCGTCCAGCAGCGGCAGGTGCAGCCGGACCGACCCGTCGGGAAGCGGTTCCTCGACCGACTCCTCGGTGCTGAACGCCCGCCCGGCCACGCTGTCGGCGATGGAGAGCGGATCGCCGACCAGCTCGGGCCCGGTCAACGGCCGCAGGGTCAGCTGCGAGAGGTCCTGCAGGTGGATGCTGACGTCGGTGGCTCCCGCGATCCGCGCCTCCTGGCCGATCAGCCGGCCGGCCATCCGGGGTGCGATCAGGTGCACCCGGTCGAGAAGGGCACCCAGCAGCCTCTCCCCCACGCTCTCAGCTGCGGGCCGTCCTTCGTCCCGGTCGATGAAGCCGGCCTGCGGCTCCTCGCTCGCCGTCACCTCCACGATCATGGGCAGACACCGGCGCGGACAAACGCGCCGATGCGTCGGCCTCCCGTCATCGGCGGTGACCGGTCACGGCGTGCCGCCAGCGACTTCGCGCGGGCTGTTCAGGCCCCCTGATCGGCGCGCGGATCGTCGCCGGAACGAGGTGCCCGCGACGACTCGCCGAGGAGCTCGTCCGCGAGTCGCCGGAGACGGTCGTCGTTCCAGCCGTCCCCTGGCGTCGGTGTGGACAGCGGGATGAGATAGGACCGGTAGAGGTCCGTGAGGGCCTCGTTGAGGGTCTGCGCGAGGACGTCCTGCTGGAAGGCGTCCAGGGGCACCAGGCCCTGCAGGTAGCCGTCGAGGTCGAAGGCGTCACCGGTGCCACCCAGCGCGAGGTAGCCCAGCCACAGCTCCTGGACGCTCAGCTGGGCGCGGACGCGGGCGGCGTCCATGCGTCGGTAGCGGTCGTCGCCGGTCACGGGTTGCTCAGCTGGTGACGGAGCCGCTGTTGCGCGCGGCCACCGCGGCGAGCAGGGCGCGGGCCACGTCCTCGACGGAGCGCTCCGACTGGCGGGCGGTGGCGGCGAGGGTGGCGAAGGCGTCCTGCCGGCTGCGGGCGCCCTGGGCCAGCAGGACGCCGGTGGCCTGGGCGATGGCATCCCGGCCGGCCAGGGCGTCGGTGAGCTGCCGGCTGAGCCGGCGGGCCGCGGCCAGGCTCTGGGTGTTGGCCAGCAGGATCGCGGCCTGGGAGGCGAGCAGGCGCATGACGTGTTCGTCCTGGGGGCCGTAGTTCATCGGGCGCTCGCAGTAGACCTTCATGGCGCCGATGGACTCGTCGCCCCCCGCCAGGAGGGGGGCGCTGAGCACGGAGCGGACGCCCAGCCGGCTGACTGCCTCGTTCCACCGTGGCCAGCGTCCGTCGGTGGTGGTGTCGTCGACGCGCACCAGTTCCCGGTTGCGCCAGGCGGTCAGGCACGGCCCTTCGTCGTACTCGTACTGCAGGGTGTCGGCCTGTTCGGCGGCGGAGTTCGAGGCGGCCTTCGAGCGTGTGCCGTGCTCGTCGACGAGGGTGACCGCTGCGCCGAGCGTTCCGGCGGTGGCGGTCGCGGCCAGGGTGGTGACCAGCTCGAGGGCGGTGTCGACGGTCTCCCGGGACAGCAGCAGGCCGGACATCTGGCTCAGCGCCCAGGTCAGGTCCACCGACGGTGCGGAGCTCCGCTCATCGGATGGCGACGTCGTCGGGTCCTGGCCGGGGGTGGTGGGCTCGGTCATCGGTGTTCCCGTCCGGCGGTGGCGGTGGATGTCGCAGGCGGCGTGTGGACAGCGGTGGCGGTGCCGGCCACGGGCCGGCGGTCGTGCGGTTCAGGGGCTCAGCTCGCCGGTGAGCACCAGGTCCTCGGCCAGGTCGCGGACCTTGCGGTTAGCGCGCATCGAGGCGCCGGCGAGGAGCCGGAAAGCCTGGTCAGCGGTCACCTTGTGCCGCTCCATGAGGATTCCCTTGGCCTGCTCGATGGCCGCGCGGGACTCCATCGCCGTCCGCAGGTGCTCGGCCTGGTCGCGGGCGTCCTGCAGCGCGTCGATGTTGCTCAGCGCCACGGCGGCGTAGGCGGCGAAGTCGGCCACGGCCTGCCGGTGCTGGTCGGTGAGGGCAGCGGCGGCCGGGGAGTACACGTTCAGGCACGCGGCCAGCTGTGCGGCGGGCACCGGCGCCGCCAGCGAACTGAGCGCACCGGACCGGAGGAACGTGGTCATGTACTCCGGCCACCGGGTCTCGGTGCGGCCGTCGGTGACCTCGACGAACTGCCCGCTCAGGGCAGCGTCCATGCAGGGGCCGTAGCCCTGCCCGTACTGCGCCTCGTCCAGGTGCAGGGCCAGCTCCCCGGTGGAGGCCGCGGTCGTGGGCCGCTGGTCGCGGAGCACCGTGATCGAGACCTCCGCCCCGGCGGGCATCACCCGCCTGACCAGGCCGACCACGCGCTCGAGTACCGACTGGAGGCTCTCGTCGGCCAGCACCAGACGTGCGAGCTCGTCCAGCGCCTCTCGGGTGCCCGGCGGACTCGGCCCGCCCACGGAACCTGTCATCGGGCCTCGTCCTCCCTGGTTGCGGCCGACCGGAGAACACCTCCGCCCCCGCAGACGGTGGGACGTCCGACTCGTTCCTGGGGCCCGGGCGGAGGGCCGCCCTCGACGGGGTCGAGCAACGCCGACCAGCTGACACCCCCGAGCCCACTCGGCGATCGTCGGGCTGGTCTGGTGGCTGAGTGCACGGTACCCGACACAGCCGCGGGGGAGACCCGCGCGGCGCCCCGCAGCGGAGCTCGTCGCCGTCTGCCACCATGGGGGTGCCCCGAACGCAGGAGCAGCCTCCGCCTGAGCACGTCGACCTGGACGAGGGATCACCTCGCCCCGCCGAAGGTCCGGCCCAGGCAGCGCCGCACGTAGGAGCCCGCTCGTGGCCATCGACGCCACCACCGCACGCCGCAACACGGTCCTGGCCGGTCTGGACACGCAGGCGCTCGCGCCGCTGCTGCCCGACCTGTCCGAGGTCCCACTGCCGTTGGGGCAGGTGCTGCACGAGCCGGGCCAGGCGATCGCGACCGTGTACTTCCCGCTGCTCGGCGTCGTCTCCGTCCTCGCCGACCTCGGCGACGGTCAGGTCGTGGAGGCCGCCACCATCGGCCGGGAGGGCATGGTCGGGATCTCGGTGTTCCTCGACGCCAGCACCCCGACCGAACGGTCCCTGGTCCAGGTCGCCGGTCGGGCGCTGACCATGAGCGCCGAGGACCTCGGCGAGCACCTCGCCGACGCGGACGGCGCGCTGGCGACCCGGCTCGCCCGGTCGGCGCAGGCGATGTTCTCGCAGCTGGCGCGCAACGCCGCCTGTAACCGCGTGCACACCGTGCACCAGCGGGCCGCACGGTGGCTGCTGATGACCGCCGATCGCATGGACAGCCCGAGCTTCGACCTCACCCAGCACTTCCTCGCCCAGATGCTCGCCGTACGCCGGACCTCGGTCAACGAGGTGGCCCGGTCCCTGGCCGAGGACGGCTGCATCACCTACACCCGCGGCGCCATCACCGTCACCGACCGGCCGCGGCTGCAGGCCCAGGCCTGCGACTGCTACCAGGCGATCCGCCGCGACACCGACGCGGCACTGGTGGCTCGGTGAGCACCCCCGGGTCCGAACGCCTCGCAGGCTGACGCGTGCCGTCCCCGCCGTCCGGGGCCCCCACCCGTCGCCGGGTGGACCGGTCACCGCTCGCGCAGCGACGCCGCCCCCACCTCGCTAGCCGTCCTCCTCGGGGTGGCAGCGGACCGCGAGCAGGGCGATGTCGTCGTCGGCGCGGCCGGGGACGATGCGGTCGAGCAGCCGGTCGCACAGCTCGTCGACGGGCACGTCGGCCAGCCCGGTGAGCTCGCCGATGAGCCGGGCGAGTCCGGTGTCGATGTCGACCCGCCCGTGCTCGACCAGGCCGTCGGTGACCAGGAGCAGGGTGACGCCCGGCTCCAGGGGCGCCTCGTGATCGGTGCGCACGGTCGGCTCATCGAGGCCGAGAAGACGCTCCGGCGCGCTGTCGAGGAGCGCCACCGTGCCGTCGGGGTGCAGCAGCAGCGGCGGCAGGTGCCCGGCCGAGGACCAGCGCAGCGTGCGGTGCCCGGTCCGGGCCTGGTGGGCCGGCTGCTCGATCCGGGCGACCAGGGCGGTGGCCAGGGTGCCGAAGCCCAGGCCGGTGAGCACGCGGTCGACCCGGGTCAGGGTCCGCGCGGGGCTGTCCGGGCGGTCGTAGGCGAGCGTCCGGACCGCGCTGCGCAGCTGGGACATCGCCGCGGCCGCCTCGACCGAGTGCCCGGCCACGTCCCCGACGACGAGCAGGGTCGCGCCGTCGGGCTGGGGAAACGCGTCGTAGAAGTCGCCGCCGACCAGCGCGTGCGCGCTGGCGGGCCGGTAGCGCACGGCGATCTGCAGGTGGTCCGGTTGCGGCGGCGGGGTGAGCAGGCTGCGCTGCAGGGTCTCGGCGACCTTCTGTTGCCGGCCGTAGAGCCGGGCGTTGTCCAGTGCCAGCGCGCCGCGGCGGGCGGCCTCGACGGCGGTGGCGATCTCGATCTCGGTGTGCGGCGGCCGCGGGCCGGCGTTCATCAGCGCCAGCGCTCCGAAGGTCTCGCCGCGGGCGCGCAGCGGCACGATCGTGCAGCTGGTCGCGTCCAGCCGCCGCCACGCCTCACGCACCGCCTCGGTCGGCAGCGAGGGCGCGACCAGGGCCTGCTCGATCGTGGGCAGTTGCACCGGCTCGCCGGTGAGCAGCGCGTCGACCATCGCGGCGTCGTCGCCGGGGCCGCGCAGCCGCCCGGTCATGTAGGTGTCCAGGTCGGCGCGGCGGGCCGGGTCGCGGTGCGCCCAGGCCTCCTCGCCGGGCCCCCCGTCCTCGCCGATCAGGAGGACGACCGCCCAGTCCGCCAGCCGCCGCACCCCCAGCTCGGCCAGCTGGCCGGCCGACTCGCCCCGGTCCAGGGTGGTGATCAGCGCCTCGGACACCTCGGCGAGGAAGCGCAGCCGGTCGCGGTCGGCGTCCTCACCCCCCGCCCCTGGTTCGCCGGTCGCGTCCGCCGGCCCCTCGGTCGGCAGGTCGGCGGCCTCCCGGAAGCAGACCTGCAGCAGGTCGCCGACCAGCTCCGCGGACGCCGACAGCCACCGGCCGGCGGGGGCGTAGAAGCCGCGCCAGGTCACCGGCGTGCCCACGGTCCGGGCGTGCAGCAGGAAGCTGTGGAACACGCTGCCGGCCACCTCGGGCAGCGCGATCCACAGGTTGCGGCCAGCCAGCTCGGCGGCGCGGGCACTCAGCAGCCGTGCCGCGGCGGGATTGGCGTAGCGGATCGTCCAGTCGCCGTCGAAGACGGCGACGCCGTCAGGCAGCCGCTCCATCGCCGCGGCCAGCCACGCCGGCGGGAGTCGGTCTGCGGGGGGCTGGCTCACCTCTGCTCCATCTCGACGGTCAACGACCTCCTGCGGCAGAGGACAAGGCCGCAGGGTACCCGCGCTGATCCGCTGCGCACGGGGCTCCTCCGGTCCGACCCGACTCCTGCTGCTCGGCGTCGTCCGGGGCCGTGGCGGAGCCGGGCGACGATCGAGGTGGCCCGAGTTCCAGGGGCCGCTCAGAGGCCGAGCCGGGCGGAGGCAGGAGCCGCCCAGCGGCTGCTGGCGTCGTATCCCCGCAGGGTGGTCACCGACGCCCACCGGCCCGTGCGGGCCAACTCGCGCTCGCTGACGCCGGCCTTGTAGCCCTCGGTCGCGAACGACCGGCGCAGGCTGTGCGGGCTCAGCCCGTCGAGCGGGACGCCGGCGTGCTCGGCGGCCCGACGGAGGACGAGCCGTACCGACGACCTCGCCATCCGCGTCGCGCCGATCCGGGGCGGACTGCCCCGCCCGACGCTGCGGAACAGCGGCCCGGGGGCGCCACGGAGCCCGGCCGCGTCGATCCACGCCTGGAGGGCGCGCACCGGGCAGGTCTGCTCCCGCACCCCGGGCGCCAGGGCGAGCACCTCGCCGGCACCCTCCTGGTCGGTCTTCGACCAGCGGACGGTGACGTCGAGGCCGCCGTGCCCGGCCGGCGCCAGGTCGCTCACGTCGAGCCCGCAGGCGTCCGAGGCCCGGAGCCCCAGCGCGAACGACGTGAGGATGAGCGCCCGGTCGCGCAGCCCGGCCGGCCCGGCCGGGAGGTCCTCGACGAGGGCGCGGATGGTCTGGGTGTCGACCGCACGGGCCTTCTTCGGACGGCGGCCGCCGCGCGCCGCCGCGCGTCGGATGCCCCGGAGGACCTGCCGGGTGCCGGGGTGCTCGGACGGACTGGGGTGCCCGGCCTCGCGGTGCGCGTGCCCGATGCCGGACAGCCGCCGGGCGACGGTGCGGGGGCTGGCTCCTGCGTCGCTGAGCTCCGCGAGGTAGGCCGCGACCGCGGCGTCGGCCGCGGGCAGCGGTGCGAAGCCGCGCTGCCGCGCCCAGGCCGACCAGGCGCGGAAGTCCGCGGCGTAGGCCTTCCGCGTGGACTCGGCCTTGGCCGCGGTGAGGTAGCGCCCCACCGACTCGACGTCCCCGGGCAGCACCAGGCCGCCGTCGGTGACATCGGCCGCGGTCGTCACCAGCACGCCGTCGCGGGGGTGCGGCGCGGGCTCACCGTGCACGGGCAGGTCGGACTCCATAACAGCTGATTATGGAGTGCGCGGACCGCGCTCTGCGCGAGCGCCGGCCCCGACTTCGTCCGTTCGTCCGTTGAGTGCTGTCGCAGCGACGGACGAACGGCCGCAAACTGGCCGGCATGAGCACCGGCAGGACGACGTGCGCCTTTCCCGGCTGCGACCACGCCGTGGCGCCGCCCCCGCCGACCGGAGGGCGCTCGTCCTACTGCGCGCGCCCCGACCACAACCGCACGACCGCCTTCGCCGCCCGCCGGGCGGAGGCCGCCGCTCGCGCACCTGCGGCGCCGGAGACGCCCGCCGTTGCGCAGCCGGGTGCCCGCACCGCCGCGACCCTGAACGAGGTCGCCGACCGGCTCCGACAGACGCTGACGGGGATCGAGGACCAGGTGGAGCGGGCCCGGGAGGTGCTGACCAGGGCCGCCGACGCGGAGCTGCTGGAGGCGGAGCGGGCGGCCGTCCGCAGCGACGCGCGACGCGAGATCGCCGAGGCCGAGCAGCGTGCCTCCGTCGCCGACCGGGTGCGGGCGGTCGCGGAGAAGGCGACGCGGGAGGCGCTCGAGGCCGCGGCGGGGGCCGCCGCCGACGCCCCCGCCGCCGGGGACGAGACAGCGCCCGCCCGGGACGAGGCCACCGCCGCCCGGGCGCCCACCGACGCCGCGGAGGCCGCAGCGCAGCGGGCGCGTGCTGACCTCGCCGCGGCCGCAGCCGCCGCGGAGGGGGCCGAGGCCGCGCGGCAGGAGGCCGAACGACGACGGGACGCGGCGCTGCGCGACGCCGAGTCCGCCCGCGGCGAGGCGGTCCGGGCGGCGGAGGCCCGGGACCGCGCGCTCGCCGAGGCCGGGACGGCACAGGAGCGGGCGACGGCCGCCGAGGCGGGGCGCGACCGGGCGCTGGAGGCCGAGCGCGCGTCCCGGGCGGCCGCCGAGCGCGCGCGGACCGACGAGGCGCGGGCGGTCAGCCGCGCCGAGCAGGCGGAGTCGGCGATCCGGCTCGAGACGACCGCCGCGGAGGGTCGGGTCCGGGCGGCGGAGGCCCGGGCCGAGGCCGCGACGGAGCAGGCGAGAGCGCAGGAGACGCGCGCCGAGCGCGCCGAGCGACGGGCCGAGGAGAGCCGGCGCGACCGCCTGCGGGCCGAGGAGGCGCGGGACCGGGCACTGGCCGACGCGTCGGCAGCCTGGGCCCAGCTGCGGGCGGCGACGCGCTCACCCGAGGCCGGGAGCGAGGCCGGGGAGGCGACTCGGGCGCGGTCCCCGGAGGAGGGCTCACCCGATCCGGCGCCGCCGAGCGACACGGCCGAGTAGCCACCCGGCGACCGCTCCCCCTTGAACAGGCCGGGGCCCGCGCGAGACCGTGCTCGATCGGGACCGCAGCGGGAGCCACCACCGCCGACCGTCGAGGGAGCAGCCGCCGTGTCACTCGTCCGCGTCCACGACTTCGCCATCTCCCTCGACGGCTTCGGCACCGGGGAGGGCCAGAACGCCGAGGCGCACTTCGGTCACGCCGGGGACCGGCTGCACCGGTGGATGTTCGCCACCCGGTGGTGGCAGCCCGGCGGGAGCGGCGGCGTCGACGACGTCTTCGTCCGCCGGCACGATCCGGGGATCGGCGCCGAGATCATGGGGGCCGGGAAGTGGGGCCACCCCGGATGGCACGAGGACCCGGAGTGGAGGGGCGCGTGGGGTCCCAACCCGCCGTTCCACACACCGGTCTTCGTCCTCACCCACCACCGGCGCCCGCCGATCGAGATGGAGGGCGGCACGACGTTCCACTTCCTCGACGCTCCGCCTGCCGAGGCGCTCGAGGCGGCCCGCGAGGCGGCGGGGGGCGGGGACGTCCGCATCGGCGGGGGTCCCACCGTGCTCCGGGAGTTCCTCGCTGCCGGGCTCGTCGACCACCTGCACCTCGCGGTGGTCCCGATCCTGCTCGGCCGCGGCGTGCGCCTCTGGGACGGGCTCGAGGGCCTCGAGGAGGACCACGCGGTCGAGACGACGTCGTCGCCCAGCGGCGTCACGCACGTGACGTTCACCCGTCGGGGCGCCTGACCCCCGCCCGACCGACGACCCGCAGCCCCACGCCGCGGCCGGCGACCCGTCGGCGTCGGCCGGTACCCGCGGGGCTCCGACGACCACCTCGCGGGCGCCGGTGGCCCGGTCAGCCCGCCGTCGCGCGCGCGGCCTCGTCGATCAGCTCGGCGACGGCACGGGGTTGGGAGACGGGAACGGCGTGGGAGGCGTCGATCTCGACGGTGCGGGACGAGGCCCGCTCGGCCATGAAGCGCATGGCGTCGGCGGGGATGGCGCGGTCCTGCAGGGTGACCATCGTCCACGAGGGGATGGTCTTCCAGGCGGTCCGCGTGGCCTTCCCCTCCAGGGCGTCGGCGACGACGGGTCGCTGGGCGACGGCCATCAGCGAGGCGACGTCCGGGGGGACGTCGGCGGCGAAGACCTCGCGGAACGCGTCCTGCTCGATGGACAGGTCGGTGGCCGTCCCGCCGTCCGCGGTGGCGACGGGCACCGGGCGCAGGGCCGGCCCGAGCTGACCTCCCGGGAACCGGGCGGCCAGCTCCGCGGTGCTCTCGCCCTCCTCGAGCAGGAAGCTGGCGACGTACACCAGCGCCCGCACCTCCGGGTTCCCGTCGGCGGCCTCGCTCATCACGCTGCCGCCGTAGGAGTGGCCGGCGACCACGATCGGCCCGTCCACGCTGGCCAGGACGGCGCGCAGGTACTCGGCGTCGCTGTGCAGGCCCCGGAGCGGGTTGGCCACCCCGAGCACCGGATAGCCGCCCTCCCTGAGCCGGGCGACCACGCCGTTCCAGCTCGACGAGTCGGCGAAGGCCCCGTGGACGAGCACCACCGTGGGCGGCGTCGGGTCCCCGGGGGTCGTGGCTGTGCTGACGGACATGGGAGTGGTCCCTCTCCGGTCGGTGGTGGATGGCCGCGGGTCCGCACGGGGGCACGGGGCGGGCGCCGGACCCGGCTCGCCCGCCCGTGTCGGTCGTCGCGCTCCGGTCAGCGGGGAGCGATGACCAGCTCCGCGATGAGGTCGCCGTCCATCGTGAAGCGGTGCTCCAGGTCGGCGACGCCGCCCGGGAAGTCGCCCTCCAGCCGGTGGGCCGCCACCCACCGCGCCTCGTCGACGCGCTGCGCCCCGACGAGCTCGGTCGTGTACGTGAACTCGGCTCAGGCGTGGCGCAGGAAGCCGAGGATCGCGTCGGTCCCGCGGAAGGTCTGGCCCTGGTCGACGACCACGGCGGTGGGGCTGAAGGCGTCGATGGCGGCATCGACGTCGCGGGCCGCGTGCGCGGCGAGGTAGCCGCGGATCGGAGCCGGGAGCTCGCTGGGCGGGATGCTGGTCGGTGCGGTCATGCCCCGACGGTGCCGCCTCGCGCGGCGGGAGGGTCCAGGACGGGACTCTCCCGCGGGGGGAGGGTGCACAGTGCCCGGGTGCTGCCGATCGGCGAGTTCTCCCGCCTGACCCACCTGAGCGTGCGCACGCTGCGCCGCTACCACGACGCCGGCCTGCTCGAGCCCGCGACGGTGGACGACGCCAGCGGCTACCGCTACTACACCGCGGACCAGATCCCGACCGCCCAGGTGATCCACCGCCTGCGCGAGCTCGACGTCCCGCTGCCCGACGTCCAGCGCATCCTGCGCTCCCCCGACCCGGGTGCCCGTGCCACCCTCGTCGCCGACCACCTGCAGCGGCTCGAGTCGGAGCTGGACCGGACCCGGGCCGCGGTGGCGTCCCTGCGACGGCTGCTGCAGCCGGAGCCGGCCCCGGTGGACGTCGAGCTGCGCGCGGTTCCGGCGACCACGGTGGCCGCGGTCGAGGACGACGTGGCGCACGACCACGTCGTCGCCTGGTACGCCGGCGCCATGGCCGAGTTGGACGCCGTGGTCGACGAGCCGACCGGCGTCCCGGGCGGGCTGTACGACAACGCGCTGTTCGAGGTCGGCTCCGGACACGTGCTCGTCTACCGGCCGGCGACCGACCCCCCGCGCAGCGGCCGGGTGCACCCGGTGACCCTGCCGGCCGTCGAGCTCGCCGTCACGACCCACGTCGGCGAGCACGACGACATCGACGTCACCTACGGCGCACTGGGTGCGTGGGTGGTGGCGAACGCCCTGGCCGTCGCCGGCCCGGTGCGCGAGACCTACCGGGTCGGCCCGCGCGACACGGCCGAGCCGCGCGCCTGGCGCACCGAGATCGGCTGGCCGGTCTTCCGGGTGGCCCCGCACTGAGCCGGCGGCCGGCTCCTCCCCCGCCGGCCGAGTCCGCGTAGGTTGTCCCTCCCCAGCGGCGGCCACCCGGTGACGGAGGAGATGGACGATGAGCGCCACCGAACAGCGCAGCGAGCTCGCGCTCGAGCCGGTGCTGGCCACGATCAACTACAGCGTCCCGAGCGGCCAGCGACCGCGCCTGGACAACGACGACTACTCCCGCAGCCGCACCTTCCTGACGCCGGCCCAGATGCCCGTCGTCGACGGGGCCGGCCTCCCGACGCCACCGGCGTTGGACGCCGAGGGCTTCGCCCGTCTCGCGCACCAGGTCGACGTGAGCGGTGTCGCCGACTCGGACGACGCGCGGACCCGGTACATCGCCGACATGAAGCGCTTCATGCTCGAGCTCACCGGCGCCGACGAGGTCCTGATGGCGCCGCGCGCGGTGGTGCGCCGCCAGACCCACGTCGCCGCGACGACGGCCAACGAGACCCCGACCGTGGACTTCGCGCACTCGGACTTCTCGTTCGCCGGGGGCCCCGACCCGGTGACCGGCGGATACGGGGTGCCGTCGCGGACCGACGTCCGGCGGACCGCGCACTTCAACCAGTGGCGCCTGCTGTCACCGGGCCCGACCGAGCGTCCGCTCGCGCTCTGCGACGCGCGCACGCTGGCCGTCGACGACGTGATCCCCGGCGACTCGGTCTTCCCGGCCCGCGACTGGTCCTTCGAGATCGCGTTCATCGGCCACAACCCGGCCCACCGGTGGGTCTACTTCCCGACGCTCACCAGCGAGCAGGTGCTGGTCTTCACGCAGGCGGACTCGGAGGCCGGCCGACCGCGGGTCGTGCCGCACACCGCCTTCACCGACCCGTCCTGCCCGCCGGGGGCTGCGCCGCGGATCAGCGTCGAGACCCGCTGCATCGCCGTCTGGTACGGCTGACCCCGCCGACGGGCGGGTCCCGGTTCAGCGGGCCGGGACGTCCTCGGTCGCCGGCCGGACGTGTGCCCCCTGCCGCAGCAGCTCCCGCTGCACCTGCCCGACGTCGACCGTGGCAGCCGTCGCGCCCGTGGCGAGCACCAGCGCGGCGGCCACTCCGGCGGCCTGGCCCGTCAGCCAGCACTGCGGGATCTCCCGCATGAAGGCCTGGGTCGCGGGGTCGCTGGCGATGTGGCGCCCCGCCGCGAGCACGTTGTCGAAGTCCCGCGCGACGAGCGCCCCGTAGGGCACGGAGATGTTGGCGTACTTCTGGGACGGCGACGGGGAGACGCCGACCTCGTCCGCGTGCACGACGCCGTCCATCCACTCGGCCCGGGTCATCTTGTGCAGCCCGATCAGCCGGCGGGT
This sequence comes from Geodermatophilus sp. CPCC 206100, assembly GCF_048569675.1. Lineage (NCBI taxonomy): Bacteria > Bacillati > Actinomycetota > Actinomycetes > Geodermatophilales > Geodermatophilaceae > Geodermatophilus > Geodermatophilus sp. CPCC 206100. Next base: position 9,597 of record NZ_JAQISV010000060.1, on the reverse strand, counting down.
GTGCCGGACGCCCAGCTGCGGCGCCGAGAGCAGGAGCCAGGCGCGCTCGAAGCCCGGCGCGTGCGCGCGGAAGAACTCCAGGTGGGCCAGCATCCGCCGCCGGGACTCGAGCTCCACCGCGGTGAGGTCGGCGACCTTCAGGGCGCTGTAGCCGGACAGCCGGGGCCCCAGGAACAGCGCCACGTCGTCCCGCCAGCCCACGAAGGGACGCTCGACGTAGCCCAGCGTCTCGCGCGCCGCGGCCATCAGCGCCGCGTGGCCGCGGGGGTCGGTCCGGCGGAACTCCAACCAGCGGCCGAAGTCCACCCCCGCCCACACCCAGCTGGTGTTCAGCGTGTGCGCGACCGGGCTCTCGTCGGTCTCGACGTCCGACTCGTACGGCGCGCCGGCCTGGGCGCACACGTCGAGGTCGCCGGTGGCGTCGACGACGACCTTCGCGAGGATCGCGCGCCGGCCCTCCTTGCTCTCGAACACCACGCCCCGGACCGTCCGGCCCTCGCGGATCGTCCCGACCACCCACGAGTGCAGCACCAGCGAGATCCCCTCCTGGTGCACCAGCTCGGCGGAGACCGTCTTCAGCCACTCGGGGTCGACCATCGGGGACCAGGTCACCGTGTCGCGGGCCGCGCCGAGCCGTTCCCGCCAGTGCTCGACGTGCACCGGGTCGGTCGACCCCCACAGCGCGCGCGGCGCACCGGCGACGGCCTCGGCGGGGAGCCGGTCGAGGATCTCGGTGGCGAACCCCGAGATCACCGGGAACCCCGTCCAGTCGGTCATCCGGTCGATCCAGATGACCAGCCCGCCCGTGGACAGCCCGCCGAGGTGGTTGTAGCGCTCGACGAGCGTGACCCGGGCACCGGCGCGGCGAGCGGAGATCGCCGCGGCACAGCCCGCCGGGCCGCCGCCGACGACGAGGACGTCGGTCTCGGCGTGGACGGGGGTGTCCCGAGCCGGCTCGTGCACGGTGCCCAGCCCGGTGGTGGCCGCAGGATCCTCGACGCGCAGGGCGCCCTCGGTCGTGTAGCCCTCCGGACGGCCCGGGTGGTACTCGCCGGCGTGGCCGTTCCCCTGCCCCGTGTCCCCCGTCATGCGCTCCCACCCCTTCGCTCGGCCCGGACGACGGCGTCCCTCGCCTCCGAGGCTCCCACGGCCTCGACCGGCACCCGCACCCGGTCCGCGCCTCGCCGACCGGGCTCCCCCGCGGCCCGGCCACCGCGCCGTGCCGCCCGCTCCCTGCCACCATTCCGGCATGGGTCACGCCCACGCCGTCCAGGAGGAACTCCGCGAACCGGCCCGCGCGCTGCGCCGCGCGATCCCCGAGGTCTACGACGGCTACCGCCGGATGCACGCCGCCGCGTACGCCGCCGGAGCCCTGGACCAGAAGACCAAGGAACTGATCGCCCTGGCCGTCGCGGTCAGCACGCAGTGCGACGGTTGCATCGCCTCGCACGCTCGGGGCGCCGTCCGCACCGGCGCCACCGCGGCCGAGGTGGCCGAGGCGCTCGGCGTCGCCATCGCGATGAACGGCGGACCGGGCACCGTGTACGGCCCCCGCGCCTTCGCGGCCTACCAGGAGTTCGCCGAGGAGGCCGACCCCCAGCAGGGCTGACCCCGGGGATCACGCCCCGTCCCCGTCCCTCCCCCGGGCCGTCGCGCGCGTCCGCGCGATGAACGCGGCCGTCTGTGCCAGGCGGTGGTCGGGGTCCTCGGTGAGGGCCTGGAGGGTCCGCCCGGCGGCCGGGCCGGGGATCTCGGCGAGGGACTGCACCAGGCGCAGCCGAACGTCGAACGCCGTGTCGGGCCGGGCGAGCAGTTCCGCGAGCGTGCCCGCGACCTGGTCGACGAGGTCCCACCGCTGGGCGACCGCACCCAGGGTCTCGGCGGCCTCGACGTCGTTCCGGCCGGCCACCACCATGCCGACGAGCACCGGGACCACGCGGGCACCGCCGCGCGCCCCCAGCGCGAGCGCTGCGGATTCCCGGACGGCCGGGTCGGTGTTCGTCAGCGCGTCCGTGAGCACGGTGTCCGCAGCGTCGCTGCCGATCTCCGCGATCGCGGCCACCGCCCGACGTCGCGTCTCGGCGTCCGCTGATCCGAGCGCGGCGGCCAGCACCCGCAGCGCCTCGTCGTTCGAACGCTGCAGGGCCCAGCGGAGCGCACCGGCCACGTTCGGATCGGCCTCCTCCAGCACCGCCTCGGCGAGCAGCCGGCCGGGCGGGACCTCGTCGCCGGCCGCGGCGAGCGCGCTCTGCTGGCGCCTCGACGCATCGGCGGAGTCCAACCCGCGCATCAGCGACACGATGCGCAGGACGTCGGTCCACTCCGTCGGTTCGCCGTCCTCCACGTGCTGCAGCCGCCGGAGGAGCTCCTCGTCGCGGGCGATGCGCTCCTGCGTGCGGGCGACGAGCTCACCCACGAGGCCCGACGGGGTGAAGCCGGGCTCGTCCAGCGCGCGCCGCAGATCCCGCAGCGACAGTCCGAGCGACCGGAGGCTCTCCACGTGGAAGAGCCGCCGGATGTCGGCGGGTGAGTACTGCCGGTACCCGCCCTCGGTGCGCCCCGTCGGCGAGACGAGGCCCACGGAGTCGTAGTGCCGCAGCATGCGGGCGCTGATGCCCGTCCGTCGCGACACCTCACCGATCAGCACGGGCCTCGTCCGGGATCGGCGCGTCCTCCAGCGCGACGATGCGCTTGGCCTCGGAGACGGCGGCGTCGAAGCCCTCGTCGGGGTCGCGGACCAGGCGCTGGGTCGCGATCGCGTGGGCCCGCACGTCGACGTCCTCGTGCTCGGCGGCCGCCCGCAGGACCGGCATCGCGGCGTCGCCCAGGGCGGCCAGGGCGCGACTGAGGCTCAGCCGGACGTCGCGGTTCCCGCGCCCCAGCCGGGCCGCCAGCGTGCCCGCCAGCTCGACCTCGCCGCCCGCGGGGACGAGCACGACGGCGGCGCGCCACGCGCTGCGGGCCACCTCGTCGTCGGCGTCGTGCAGCAGCTCGCGGGTGACCGCCGTCCACCCACGGGGGTCGCCGATCTTCGACAGGGTGTGCAGCGCCTGGCTCCGCGCCTGGCGCCCCGCTGCCCGCGTCTCCTCGAGCAGGCGCGGAACGGTGGTGCTCGCGGGGTGCCGGGTCAGCGACCAGGTGAGCATGTCGCGCACGTAGAAGTCCGGCTCGACCGCGCACCGCTCGACGAGCGCGTCGACCTGGCCGGGGTCGGGGTGTGTGCCGGCCGCGAGCGCGGTCTGCAACCGCGCCGACGGGACCGGGGAACTCAACGCCGCCCGCAACCGCGTGCCGGCCTCGTCGCTGTGCCATCCGTTCATGAGGACCTCCCGCACGAAGCGAACAGGTTCTCACCGTGTCAAGGTCAAGGGCGCTGGTGACGTTCGGCGCGATCTCGCGCCCGGTCGCCGGGGAACCGGGCCTGCGGCTTCGCCGGGGACACCACCCGGCGAAGCTGCACTTCGGGCCGCGGGGCGCGGGAGCCGTGTTGCGCCGGGACGTGCTCGGGTCTGTGCTGGAACGGCTCCGACCGGGAGCCGTCACCGAGGGAGATCCCGATGCCCCCCACCGCCGGCAGCGCCCAGGGCTCGTCCGTCCGACGCGTCATCGTGGCCAGCCTCGTCGGCACCTCGCTGGAGTGGTACGACTTCTTCATCTACGGCACCGCCGCCGCGCTGGTGTTCAACCAGATCTTCTTCCCCGAGTTCGACCCGCTCGTCGGGACCCTGCTCGCGTTCACGACCTACGCGGTCGGCTTCGTGGCCCGTCCGCTGGGCGGCGTCGTGTTCGGCCACTACGGCGACAAGCTCGGCCGCAAGAACGTGCTCGTGGTGACGTTGCTGATCATGGGCATCGCCACCTTCCTGATCGGCCTGCTGCCTACGTACGCGTCGATCGGGGTGTGGGCTCCGATCCTGCTGGTGGCGCTGCGCTTCCTGCAGGGCCTGGGGCTCGGCGGGGAGTGGGGCGGTGCGGTGCTGATGACGCTGGAGTCCGGCTCCGCGCACCGGCGCGGGCTGAACGCGAGCTGGCCGCAGGTGGGCGTGCCGATCGGGCTGCTGCTGGCCAACGGGGTGCTGTCGCTGATGGGAGCCCTCACCACGGAGTCGGCCTTCGCCGACTGGGGGTGGCGGGTCCCGTTCCTGCTCAGCGGCGTCCTGGTGGTCGTGGGGCTGTGGATCCGGCTGACGATCGCCGAGAGCCCGCTGTTCCGCGAGGTCGAGGAGCACGACGTCAAGGCCAAGGCGCCGATCGTCGACGTGCTGCGCCGGTACCCCTCCCGGGTGCTGCTCGCGATCGGCGCCCGGATCGGTGTCGACGTCGCGTTCTACACGTTCATCCTGTTCATCACGACGTACGTCGCGACGTACCTGGGGCTGCCGAGCACCTACGCGCTCAACGCCGTCCTGATCGCGGCCGCCGTCCAGGTGTTCCTGATCCCCTGGTTCGGCGTGCTGTCGGACCGGTTCGGCCGGCGGCCGGTCTACCTGTTCGGCGCGGTCGGCGCCGCGATCTGGGTCTTCGCGTTCTTCGCCCTGCTGGACACCGGCCGCTTTCTCTGGATCGCCCTGGCGACGGTGGTCGCGCTCTTCTTCCACGCCGCGATGTACGGCCCGCAGGCCTCGTTCATCGCCGAGCTGTTCCCGACCCGGGTCCGCTACACCGGCGCCTCCATGGGCTACCAGCTGGCGGGGATCCTGGGCGGCGCCCTGGCGCCCATCCTCTCGGTGGCCCTGATCGACCGCTTCGACACCTCCCTGGCCGTCTCCCTCTACGTGGTGGCGGTCCTCGTCCTCACCTCGGTGTGCGTCCTGCTGGCGCCCGAGACCTCCAAGATCGACCTGCAGGCCGACCCGGCTCCGGCAGGCTCGACGAGCCGCTGACCCCCTCCCGGGCCCCGCGCGTCGCGACCCGAACCGCGGCGAGCCCGCATCGCGGCGGCGACGGACCTGGACCGGGCACCGTCGCACCCCCAGACTGGTCCGGCTGCCAGCGGTCAGGAGGCACGGGTGGACCTCGGAATCGATCTCGGCACCGCCAACACGGTCGTGAGCGACGTCCGCCGCGGCATCGTCTTCGACGAACCCACCGTCATGCTGCTGCGCCACGGCGGTGCCCGCCGGGACAAGGTCCTCGCCGTCGGCAGGGAGGCAGCCGACCTCCTCGGCCGCGCCCCGTCCCGGTTCACCCCGGTCCGGCCGCTGCACGACGGCGTGGTCACGGACCTGGAGACGGCCCGGTTGTACCTGCGCCTGGTCCTGCAGCAGGCCGGACGGCGGGCGTGGACCCCGGTCCGCGCGGTGATCGGGGTCCCCGTGGGGTCCACCGCGCTGGAGAACCGCGCGCTGCTCGAGGCCGCGGAGGAGGCGGGCATCCGCCCGGTGACGGCGCTCGACGAGTCGATCGCGGGCGCGGTCGGCTGCGGCATCGACCCGCTCGAGCGGCGGGTGCACATGGTCGTCGACGTCGGGGGCGGCACCGCGGAGGCGGTGGCGTTCTGCTTCGGCGGCGTCCTCGCCCACCGGACCAGCAAGCTGGGCGGCGACGAGATGACGATCGCCGTCTCCCGGCAGCTGCGCGAGCAGCATCAGCTGCACGTCGGCGAGCTGGAGGCGGAGGACCTCAAGATCCGCTCCGGGACGGACCTGAACGGCTCGCTGGTCGTGCAGGGCCGGGACGCCGCCAGCGGCCGGCCGCGGCTGGCGACCGTGCAGGCCGCCGAGGTCTCCGACGCGGTGCGGCCCATCACCGACGAGATCGTCCGGACGCTGGCCGCCTCGCTGGACGACCTGCCCCCGCAGGCGATCGCCGACGTGATGGCGGAGGGCGTGCTGGTGTTCGGCGGGTCCGCGCTGGTCCCCGGCTTCGCCCAGGAGCTGGAGCGGAGCCTCGGCCTGCCGGTCAAGCTGGCGGAGGACCCGCTGACCTGCGTGGCCGAGGGCGCCGCCCGGGCGCTGCGCAACCGCCCGCTGCTGGCCGCCTACGGCCGGGGCTGACCCCTCAGGGCAGCTGGACCGGGCCGGTGGCGACGACGTCGGCCCGGTGGTCGAGGTAGTGGCGCAGGGCGTCGGCCACCACGGTCCGCGCGGTGTTGGCGCCCGTGCCCGGCCCCTGCACCAGCGCGGTCACCACGATCTCGGGGGCGCCCATCGGGGCCGCGGCCGACAGCCAGTTGTCGTACTCGTCCGCGCGCAGGCCGCCGTCCTGCGCGGTGCCGGACTTCGCGCCGGCCGGCTCCGGGAGGTCGGCCAGCCGGGTGACGGTGCCCCCGGTCACCGCCGCGCGCATCCCGTCGCGGACCGGCCCCAGCTCGCCGGCGAACGGCAGCGGCGTCGCGGCCGGCGCGGGGAGCGCGGTGAAGGTGCCGGCGTCGGTGCCGACCGCCAGGCCCAGCCGCGGGGTGACCAGGTTCCCGGTGGCGACGGCGCCGGTCCACCGGGCGTTCTGCAGCGGCGTCACCTGGATCTCGCCCTGGCCGATGCCGAGGATGACGGTGGACCCGCCGTACCACGTGCCGCCTCGCGCCTCGACCGACTCCGGGGTCCCGAGGTAGCCGGCGGACTCGGCGGGCAGGTCGATGCCGGTGCGCTCTCCCACCCCGAGCGTCCGGGCCGTCTCGGCGATCGTGTCGGGCCCGAGCGCGAGGGCGAGCTTGTAGAAGTAGACGTCGTTGGAGATGGCGAGCGACTCCACCAGGTCCATCGGCCCCATCGGCTTCCAGTTGCCGAACGTGTGGCCGCCGTAGGTGAAGCTGGCCCCGGTGGGGATGGCCCGGCGGGGCGCGAAGACCGGATGGGCCTGGTTGGCCGCCGCGACGACGAGCTTGAACGTCGACCCGGGCGGCGCGACGGCCTGGGTCACGTGCTCGAGCATCGGCGAGCCCGGCGCCTCGGCCAGGGCCTGCAGCGCCCCGGTGTCGACCGGTGGCCCGTAGACGTTGTTGTCGAAGGACGGCGTGCTGGCGATCGCGAGGACCTGCCCCGTCCTCGGGTCCATCGCGACGGCGGCCCCGATCTTGCCCTGCGGCCGGGGCTGGGCCCGCACGGCCGCGGCCAGGCCGCTGTCCATCAGCCGCTGCAGGCCCAGGTCGATCGACAGCCGCAGCTCGGCACCGGGCACCGGGTCCTGCCGCTCCCCGAGCGCGGCCGGCACGCCCGTCGGGTCGACGTAGACGCACTGCCGCCCGTTGATGCCGCGCAGCACCGCGTCGTACTGCTGCTCGAGTCCGGCTCGGCCGACGAACTCCCCCGGCGGCAGGTCGGGCCAGCGCTCCTCGTCCTCGGGCGTGGCCACCCCCGCGAAGCCCATGACCGGCCCGAGCAGGGCGCCCTGCGGATAGGAGCGGCGCGGCTCGGGGACCACCAGCACGGCGGCGATCCCGGCCGCGGTGACCGCGGCGCCGACGTCGCGGGGCACGTCGGCCACCGGCAGCGACAGCGTGGTGGCCTCCGCCGCCCCGAGCTGCGCGTGCAGGTCCGGGCGCGGCCGGCCGAGCAGGTCGGCGAGGCGGTCGACGTCCGCGGGCCGGGCGCGCAGCAGGGCGGGCACCACGAGCACGCGGTCCAGGCCGCGGCCGACGTCCGCGGCGTTCACGGCGAGCGGCTCGCCGTGCCGGTCGGTGATCGCACCGCGCACGGCGGGCAGCCGGATGCAGCGCGTCATCTGCTCCTGCCCGACGACCTGGAGCTCCTCGCCCCGGGTGCGCTGCAGCTGCCATCCGTAGACCCCGAACGAGATCAGCAGCGCCGAGAGGGCGAGCGCGGTCACCCGGACCAGCCGCGGGCGCGGGGAGTACCGGTTGGGCGCCCACAGCCGCCTCCGGGCGCCGTCCCGTCGGACCCCGAGCACGACCCCGATCGCGGCCAGGTGGACGACCAGCGCCGTGCCGCCGTAGCTGAGCAGGGGGAACGGGACGCCGGCCAGCGGCAGCAGCCCGAGGTTGGCCCCCACCGAGACGGCGGTCTCGATCCCCATGAGGATCGCCAGACCCCCGCCGACGAGCGCGCCGTGCGGGGTGCGGGAGGTCCGGCTGGCCAGCGCGAGTCGCCAGACGAGGACGATCGCGGCCAGCACCGCCGCGGCGCCGGCGGCCAGTCCCCACTGCCCGACCAGGCTGGCCAGGGCCAGGTCGGTGTCCCGCTCGGGCAGGTACTGCGCGCGCAGGCCGCGCAGCGGGTCGTCGGTCCGCCCGAACAGCCCTCCTGAGCCCACCGCGATGTGCGCCTGCCGCAGCGCCCACCCCGAGCCGGTCGGGGACTCGTGCGCGCCGACCAGGAAGGTCCCGAGGCGCTCGACCTGGTAGGGCCGCAGCAGGCTGATCAGCAGCGGCGCCGCGACCACCGCGGCGGCGACCAGCGGCAGCAGGAACCGGGCCGGCACGCGCCCGATGACCAGCATGGACCCGGCCAGGATGACGAGCAGCGTCGCGGTGCTGAGGTCCGGCTGGAGCAGGGTCAGCCCGATCGGGACGACGGCGAGCAGCACCGCCAGTGCGAAGCGCTGCCACGGCGCGCGGCCGGAGCCGAGGACGGCGGCGAGGGCCAGCAGCAGCCCGAGCTTGGCCAGCTCCGAGGGCTGGAACGTGAGCGAGCCGATCGCGATCCACCGGGTGGCGCCGTTCGCGGACAGGCCGATCGTGAGGACGCCGACGAGGAGGACGACGGCCGCCCCGTAGGCGGCCCAGCCCAGGATCCCGAGGTAGCGCACCCGGACCCGCCAGAACACCGCGAAGGCCACGACGCCGCCGATGGCGATCACCGCCTGCCGGGCGGCGAGCTCGGTCTCGCCGACCAGCTGCAGGTTCGCCAGGCCCAGCCCGACCAGCGCGAGGGCGGCGACGACGGCCAGCAGGTCGAACGCGCCGCTGCGCAGGGCCCGGCGCTGCTCCCGGGTCCGCCGTCGACCCCGCCGCGCGTCCGTCGGCGGTCCGGCCGGTCCCGAGATCGGCATGGCGTCCTCCCTCCGGAGGGGTCACTGGGCCCCGGGATCGGGCCGGCACGAGCCGACGAGCACCGGCGGGGAGGCGGCGACCGCCGGCAGGTCGGTGACGGCGAGCACCGCCAGGGCGGGGCCGGCCGGGAGCGGGAGGGTGCCCACGGCCGCCGCGCGCGTGCCCCCGGCCGGCACGGTGACCGTTCCGCCCGGCGCGGTCCCCGTGGCCCCCGTGCAGCGGTCGACGATCCGGTAGGACCAGGTCACCACCTGCGGCTCGGGTCCGGGGACGACCTCCACGAGCAGGCGCAGGCCGCAGGGGGTCTCCGGTGCGCACCCCGCCAGCGGGCGCAGGTCGACGCCGGCCACGGCTCCGCTCGCCGCCGGTGCGGGGGGCACGATCGGCAGCCCGTCGGGCTCCGCCTCGGCGGCCGGCGGCGATCCGCTCCGCCCGGCGTCCAGCAGGAGGCCGATGTCGGTGACGATGTCGTCGCGCAGGAGCACCACCTCCACCGCGACGACCCCGGCGAGGACCAGCACCGAGAGCAGCCACGCGCCGATCCGCCGGACGGGGCTGCGGGCCGCCCGGACGCCGGCGCGCCGCACCGGGGCGGCGCCGGTCCGGCCCGGCGGGCTCCCGGAGGGGCCCGCGCCGTGCCCCGCGCC